>NZ_JBSIBZ010000034.1:0-80621 GCF_058245575.1 Streptomyces sp. UF-297
GGACAAGGCGCCCGCCGAGGCCGGCGGGGCCGCGCTCGCGCCGGGCGGGGCGCTGGCCGCCGACGCCCAGCGGGCCGCGCTGCTGCGGCAGGGCGCCGCGCTGTACCGGGCGGCGGCCGAGCAGCACAAGGAGGAGGCCGACGGGGACACCTACTCCGAGGCCTATGAGCAGTACGAGCGGTACGAGAAGCGGGCGCGGCAGGCGCTGGAGACCGCCAGGGAGCTCGCGGCGACCACGGCGCGCACCCAGCAGTGGGAGCAGGCGGGCAACGCCTTCGGCGAGCAGGACCGCAAGGCGGCGCGGCCCCGTACCCAGGACGGCCCGGCGCCCGCCGGCGGGCCGCTGAACGCGCTGCAGGCCAAGGAGGCACGGGCCGCCGCCGAGCGCGAGGCGGCGCACCGGGCGCACGGCAAGAGCGCGGCCCACCCCGCCAAGGGAGCCACCGCGGCGCCCGCCGCGGCCGCCGTCACCAAGAACGGCAAGCCGCTGACGCTGCGCTTCGTGCTCCCCTCGGGCCCCGGCTCGGAGCAGCTGCGCGCCGTCGGCGGGCGGATCGCGCAGATGCTGGAGCGGATCGGCGTGCACACCGCCGTCCAGAAGGTCTCCGACGCCAGTTACTTCCAGGACCACATCGCCTCCGGCGACTACGACCTGGCCCTGTACTCCTGGCCCGGCACCGCCTACCCGGCCACCGACGCCCGGCCGATCTACGCCAAGCCGCAGCCCGCGCCGGACGGCTCGCTGACCGTGGAGCAGAACTACACCCGGGTCGGCACCGACCACATCGACCAGCTCTTCGACCAGGCCGCCTCCGAGCTGGACGAGGACGCCTCGCAGGAGCTGGTGGAGCGGGCGGACGCCAGGATCTGGGCCGCGGCCGGGTCCGTACCCCTCTATCAGCGGCCCGAGCTGGTCGCGGTCAGGGACTCCCTGGCGAACGCCGGGGCCTTCGGGCTGGCCACCCCGCGCTTCCAGGACATCGGCTACACCAGGACCTGAGGCGGGCGAACCCCGTCGCCGCGGCTGCGTCGTACCTGACAAACCCGATAAAGCCGCAGGTCACCGGGGTGTCCAAGGGCTGGGGCGGCCATAGTCGCCCCGGCCCCGTACCATGGGGTGAGGCCGTGGCGTCATTTATGCCCGGCGGGCGCGCGTGCCGGACCGTACGCGCCGCCATCCACGATTCCGGGAGAAGCGCCGCAAGTATGCCCACGCGCCACGACATTCGTAACGTCGCCATCGTCGCCCACGTCGACCACGGCAAGACGACCATCGTCGACGCCATGCTCAAGCAGGCAGGTGCCTTCGCGGCGCACGCCGCAGAGAACCTTGACGACCGGATGATGGACTCGAACGACCTGGAGCGTGAGAAGGGCATCACGATCCTGGCCAAGAACACGGCGGTGAAGTACCACCCCAAGGACGGCGGGGCGCCGATCACGATCAACATCATCGACACCCCCGGCCACGCCGACTTCGGTGGCGAGGTCGAGCGCGGTCTGTCGATGGTGGACGCGGTCGTGCTGCTGGTGGACGCCTCCGAGGGCCCGCTGCCGCAGACCCGCTTCGTGCTCCGCAAGGCCCTGCAGGCCCGGATGCCGGTCATCCTGTGCATCAACAAGACCGACCGCCCGGACTCGCGCATCGACGAGGTCGTCAACGAGACCTACGACCTCTTCCTGGACCTGGACGCCGACGAGGACCAGATCGAGTTCCCGATCGTCTACGCCTGCGGCCGTGACGGCATCGCGTCGCTGACCAAGCCCGAGGACGGCACCGTCCCGGCCGACTCCACCAACCTGGAGCCGTTCTTCTCCACGATCCTGGAGCACGTCCCGGCCCCGACGTACGAGGAGGACGCGCCGCTGCAGGCCCACGTCACCAACCTCGACGCCGACAACTTCCTCGGCCGTATCGCGCTGCTCCGTGTCGAGCAGGGCGAGCTGGCCAAGGGCCAGACCGTCGCCTGGATCAAGCGTGACGGCACCATCGCCAACGTCCGCATCACCGAGCTGATGATGACCGAGGCGCTCACCCGCAAGCCCGCCGAGAAGGCGGGCCCGGGCGACATCTGCGCGGTCGCCGGTATCCCCGACATCATGATCGGCGAGACCCTGGCCGACCCGGAGAACCCGGTCGCGCTGCCGCTGATCACGGTCGACGAGCCGGCGATCTCCATGACGATCGGTACGAACACCTCGCCGCTGGTCGGCCGCGGTGGTACGGGCAAGGGCGCGGACGCCAAGGCCGCGGTCAAGGACCGCAAGGTCACCGCCCGCCAGGTCAAGGACCGCCTGGAGCGCGAGCTGATCGGTAACGTCTCGCTGCGCGTCCTGGACACCGAGCGCCCCGACGCCTGGGAGGTGCAGGGCCGCGGTGAGCTGGCGTTGGCCATCCTGGTCGAGCAGATGCGCCGCGAGGGCTTCGAGATGACCATCGGCAAGCCGCAGGTGGTCACCAAGCAGGTCGACGGCAAGACCTACGAGCCCGTCGAGCGCATCACCATCGACGTGCCCGAGGAGCACATGGGCGCCGTCACCCAGCTCATGGGCACCCGCAAGGGCCGGATGGACAACATGTCCAACCACGGCTCCGGCTGGGTCCGCATGGAGTTCGTCGTCCCCTCCCGCGGTCTGATCGGCTTCCGTACGGAGTTCCTGACCAACACCCGCGGCACCGGCATCGCGCACTCCATCCACGAGGGCCACGAGCCGTGGTTCGGTGAGCTCAAGACCCGTAACAACGGCTCGCTGGTCGCCGACCGCGCCGGCGCGGTCACCGCGTTCGCGATGACGAACCTCCAGGAGCGCGGCGTGCTCTTCACCGAGCCGGGCACCGAGGTGTACGAGGGCATGATCGTCGGCGAGAACTCGCGCGCCGACGACATGGACGTCAACATCACCAAGGAGAAGAAGCTCACCAACATGCGCTCCTCCTCCGCCGACTCCTTCGAGGCGATCGTCCCGCCGCGCAAGCTGTCGCTGGAGCAGTCGCTGGAGTTCTGCCGCGACGACGAGTGCGTCGAGGTGACCCCGGAGGCCGTGCGCATCCGCAAGGTCGTCCTGGACCAGAAGGAGCGCGGCCGCTCCGCCTCGCGCGCCAAGCGGTAATCTCCTGTAGATCGCCTCCGACGCCCCCTTGGACGCCGAGTCCGAGGGGGCGTCGGCTTTTACCGCGCCTGGTGCGCGTTGTCAATGGGCCCTTGGGCGCGGCGCGTTCGCAAAACGTCCGCATTGCGAACGAAGATCAATTTTGCGCGGGCCTCAGGTCCCTTTCATGGCTGTCTGCATGGATTGGTTTGTCCGGATTCCGAACTTTTGGCGAACGGATGTGACCAAACCGAGACCCCTTACGCGTGGTTTATGAGGCGTAAGTGACTAAGACTGGGGTGCATTCAGCTCGGGTCAATGGGTCACGCGCTTTGGGGAGCGCCGACTCACGAGCATCGGGGGCTGGTCGCCGGCTGTCAGGGGTGTCAGCTGCGATCGGCTCCTTTCCATGTAGTGAATGGACTCATGAGGAGGCAGTCCCATGCGCGGTGCCAAGAGCGCCACCTGGGTCGCAGGTGCGATAGCCATTGCCCTGGGGGCAACGGCTTGCGGCGGAAGCAGCGGTAGTTCGGGCGCGGAGGCCGGTTTCGTACGGGCCAACTGGGGCGACCCGCAGAACCCGCTGGAGCCCGCGAACACCAATGAGGTGCTCGGCGGCAAGGTGCTGGATCAGATCTTCATGAATCTGAAGGAGTACGACCCCAAGACCGGCGAGGCCAAGGACGCCTCCGCCGAGTCCATCGAGTCCAAGGACGCCCAGAACTTCACGATCAAGCTGAAGAAGGGGCAGAAGTTCTCCGACGGCACGCCCCTGACGGCCAAGTCGTATGTCGACGCCTGGAATTACGGCGCGCTGGCCACCAACGCGCAGAAGAACTCGTCGTTCTTCTCCGACATCGAGGGCTTCGACAAGGTGAACCCCGGCGAGGGCAAGCCGACCGCCGAGAAGATGTCCGGCCTGAAGGCCGTCGACGACACCACCATCACGGTCAAGCTCAACAAGAAGTTCTCCACCTGGCCGGTGCGCCTGGGCTACAAGGCCTTCGCCCCGCTGCCCGAGGCCTTCTTCAAGAAGCACGAGGAGTACCTGAAGAAGCCGATCGGCAACGGTCCGTACGCCGTGGAGTCCTACGAGCGCGGCAAGCTGATGAAGCTGGTCCCGAACAAGTACTACTCGGGCACGCACAAGCCGCAGAACAAGGGCGTGCTCCTCACGGTCTTCACCGACTCCAACGCGGCATACACCGCGCTGCAGTCCGGCAACCTCGATGTCAACGACGACATCCCGGCGGAGCAGATCAAGAACGCCAAGACCGACCTCAAGGGCAACTACCTCACCCAGCCGGCCGGTATCTACCAGGCCGTCACGTTCCCCTTCTACAAGAAGGAGTGGAACAAGCCGGGCATGGAGAAGGTCCGCAAGGGCCTGTCCATGGCGATCGACCGCAAGAACATCACCGAGAAGATCTACAACGGCACCCGTACGCCGATGACGGACCTGACCTCCCCGGTGCTCGGCGAGGCCAACGGTTACGACAAGGACGAATGCGGCGACGTCTGCACGTACAACCCGACCGAGGCCAAGAAGCTCATCGAAGAGGGCGGCGGCATCCCCGGCGGGAAGCTGACCATCAGCTACAACGCGGACAAGGACTCCCACAAGCAGTGGGCGGACGCGGCCTGCAACAGCATCAACAAGGTGCTGGGCGACGACAAGGCGTGCGTCGGCAACCCGGTCGGTACCTTCGGTGACTTCCGTAACCAGATCACCAAGGGTGAGATGAACGGTCCGTTCCGTGCCGGCTGGCAGATGGACTACCCGCACATCGAGAACTTCCTGACCCCGCTGTACCAGACGGGCGCCAGCTCCAACGACGGCAAGTGGAGCAACAAGGAGTTCGACGACCTGATGAAGCAGGCGGCGGCCGAGCCGGACATGAAGAAGGCCACCGACCTCTACAAGCAGGCCGAGAAGGTCGTCCTCAAGGACGTCGTCAACATCCCGCTCTTCTACCAGAACGGCACCGTGGGCTGGTCGCAGAACGTCTCCGACGTGAAGCTCAACCCCTTCAGCGTCCCCGTCTTCAGCGACATCAAGGTCAAGGGCTGATCCGACGCAGCCGCCCCTGAGCGGGGCGCGCAGAACATAACCGCTTACGGCGGCAGGGGGCAGTCGGTACCCGTACACGACGGGTCCGGCTGTCCCCGCGTCGGCGCTTCTCTGGAGGACACATGGGGCGCTACGTCATACGACGACTGCTCCAGATGGTGCCCGTCTTCATCGGCACCACTTTCTTGATCTTCGTCATGGTCTACGCGATCGGCGATCCCGTCGCCGCCATGTTCGGAGACCGGACACCGGACCCGGCCACCGCCGCACAGATCCGGGAGTCCCTGCACCTCAACGACCCGCTGTGGAGCCAATATCTGCAGTACATGGCGGGCATTTTCCAGGGCGACTTCGGTACGTCCTTCAACGGCACCCCGGTCTCCGAGCTGATGGGCAGTGCCTTCCCGAACACCATCAAGCTGACGCTGGTGGCGTTCGTCATCGAGCTCGTGATCGGCGTGACGTTCGGCGTCATCGCGGGTATGCGCCGCGGCCGTTTCGTGGACACCGGCGTGCTGATCTTCACCCTGGTGGCGATCTCGATCCCGACCTTCGTCATGGGCTATGTGCTGCAGCACTTCATCGGCGTCAAGCTCGGCTGGGCCGCTCCGGCCGCCGGACTCGACGTCACCTTCAGCGATCTGCTGCTGCCCGGCATCGTGCTGGCGGGTGTCTCGCTGGCGTACGTGTCCCGGCTGACCCGTACCTCCATCGCGGAGAACATGCGCGCCGACTACCTGCGCACGGCCACCGCCAAGGGCCTGCCGCGCAAGCGCGTGGTCACCGTGCACCTGATGCGCAACTCGCTGATCCCCGTCGTCACCTTCCTCGGCACCGACATCGGCGGCCTGATGGCCGGCGCGGTCGTCACCGAGCGGATCTTCAACATCCAGGGCGTCGGATTCCAGCTCTACCAGGGCATCCTGCGGCAGAACTCGCCGACCGTGGTGGGCTTCGTGACCATCCTCGTGGTCGTCTTCCTCGCCGCCAACCTGCTCGTCGACCTGCTCTACGCGGTCCTGGACCCGAGGATCCGGTATGCCTGACATGATGACCGACGGCCCGCACGCTGCGGTCGCCGCGACCGAGGCACAGACGGTCGTCGAGAAGCAGCGGGACAACCAGCCCCGCAGCCTGTGGGGCGACGCCTGGCGGGACCTGCGCCGCAACCCCATCTTCTACATCTCCGCGGTGCTGATCGTCTTCCTGGTGCTCATCGCCATCTGGCCGAGCATCATGACCAGCACCAGCCCGTACGCCTGCGACATCACCAAGTCAATGCAGGGCCCGGCCGACGGCCACCCCTTCGGCTTCAACGTCCAGGGCTGCGACGTCTATTCGCGCACCATCTACGGTGCCCGCGCCTCCGTCATCGTCGGTATCTGCACCACCGCCCTCGCCGCCGTCATCGGCTGTCTCATGGGCGGTCTGGCCGGATTCTTCGGCGGCTGGTGGGACTCGCTGCTCTCCCGCGTGGGCGACATCTTCTTCGGTATCCCGATCCTGCTCGGCGGTATCGTCTTCCTGGCCGTCGTCAAGGGCGGTTCGATCTTCACCGTCGTGCTGCTGATGGCGGTCCTCGGCTGGCCGCAGATCGCCCGTATCGCCCGCGGTGCGGTGATCACCGTCAAGCAGCAGGACTACGTACAGGCCGCCCGCGCCCTCGGCGCGAGCACCCCGCGGATGCTGCTGCGGCACATCACGCCCAACGCGCTGGCCCCGGTCATCGTCGTGGCGACCATCGCGCTCGGTACGTACGTCTCGCTGGAGGCGACGCTGTCCTACCTCGGTGTCGGCCTCAAGCCGCCGACGGTCTCGTGGGGCATCGACATCTCCGCCGCCGCGTCCAATGTGCGCAACGCGCCGCACATGCTGCTGTGGCCCGCCGGCGCCCTGAGCATCACCGTTCTGGCGTTCATCATGCTCGGCGACGCGGTGCGCGACGCCCTCGACCCCAAGCTGCGCTGAGGGAGGCGTACGTGACTACGATGTCAAAGACCGCGGACGTTCCCGCGCCGCGTGCCGAGGACAAGGGCGGCCAGCCGCTGCTCCAAGTCCGGGACCTGCACGTGGAGTTCCACACCCGCGACGGCGTCGTCAAGGCCGTCAACGGCGTCAACTACAGCGTCAGCGCGGGCGAGACGCTCGCCGTGCTCGGTGAGTCCGGGTCCGGCAAGTCCGTGACCGCGCAGGCCATCATGGGCATCCTCGACATGCCGCCGGCCAGGATCCCGCAGGGCGAGATCCTCTTCCGCGGGCAGGACATGCTCAAGATGTCCGGGGAGCAGCGCCGGAAGATCCGCGGCGCCAAGATCGCCATGATCTTCCAGGACGCGCTGTCCTCCCTGAACCCGGTGCTCAGCGTCGGCTACCAGCTCGGCGAGATGTTCCGGGTCCACCAGGGCCTGAGCAAGAAGGACGCCAGGGCCAAGTCCATCGAGCTGATGGACCGGGTGAAGATCCCGGCCGCCAAGAACCGGGTGAGCGACTACCCGCACCAGTTCTCCGGCGGTATGCGCCAGCGCATCATGATCGCTATGGCGCTGGCCCTGGAGCCGGACCTGATCATCGCGGACGAGCCGACCACCGCGCTGGACGTCACCGTCCAGGCGCAGGTCATGGACCTGCTGGCCGAGCTGCAGCGCGAGTTCAACATGGGGCTCATCCTGATCACCCACGACCTGGGCGTGGTCGCGGATGTCGCCGACAAGATCGCGGTGATGTACGCGGGCCGGATCGTCGAGCACGCGCCCGTACGCGAGCTCTACAAGAACCCGGCGCACCCCTACACCCGGGGTCTGCTGGACTCCATCCCGCGCCTGGACCAGAAGGGCCAGGAGCTGTACGCGATCAAGGGCCTGCCGCCCAACCTGCTGAACATCCCGCCGGGCTGCGCCTTCAACCCGCGCTGCCCCAAGGCGCAGGACATCTGCCGTACGGACGTGCCCGAGCTGCATGCCGTCGGCGACGGCCGCGGCAGCGCGTGCCACTTCTGGAAGGAGACGGTCAATGGCTGAGCTGAAGAAAGAGGCACAGCGCGAGCCGATCCTCCAGGTGCGCAACCTGGTCAAGCACTTCCCGCTGACCCAGGGCATCCTGTTCAAGAAGCAGGTCGGCGCGGTCAAGGCGGTCGACGGCATCTCCTTCGACCTCTACCAGGGCGAGACGCTGGGCATCGTCGGCGAGTCCGGCTGCGGCAAGTCCACCGTCGCCAAGCTGCTGATGAACCTGGAGCGGGCGACCGCGGGCGAGGTCTTCTACAAGGGCGAGGACATCACCCGGCTGTCCGGCCGTGCGCTGAAGGCCGTGCGCCGCAACATCCAGATGGTCTTCCAGGACCCGTACACCTCGCTCAACCCCCGTATGACGGTGGGCGACATCATCGGGGAGCCCTTCGCGATCCACCCCGAGGTGGCGCCGAAGGGGGACCGCCGCAAGAAGGTCCAGGAACTCCTGGACGTGGTGGGTCTGAACCCGGAGTACATCAACCGCTATCCGCACCAGTTCTCCGGCGGACAGCGCCAACGCATCGGTATCGCACGGGGGTTGGCCCTCAACCCCGAGATCATCATCTGCGACGAGCCGGTCTCGGCGCTGGACGTCTCCGTCCAGGCGCAGGTCATCAACCTGATGGAGAAGCTCCAGGACGAGTTCAACCTCTCCTACATCTTCATCGCGCACGACCTGTCCATCGTCCGGCACATCTCCGACCGCGTCGGGGTGATGTACCTGGGCAAGATGGCGGAGATCGGCACCGACGAGCAGATCTACGAGCACCCCACGCACCCGTACACCCAGGCGCTGCTCTCCGCCGTCCCGGTCCCCGACCCGGACGCGCGCGAGGGCCGCGAGCGCATCATCCTCACCGGTGATGTGCCCTCCCCGGCCAACCCGCCCTCCGGCTGCCGCTTCCGCACCCGCTGCTGGAAGGCCCAGGACAAGTGCGCCGAGGAGGTCCCGCTGCTGGCGGTCCCCGAGCGCTTCAAGGGCTCGGACCTGCCGGCCGCGCACGAGTCGGCCTGCCACTTCGCGGAGGAGAAGGACGTGGTGGGGGCGGCCTAGCCGTCCGTCGTACGAAGAGCGCCGCGAGCGGGGCGTCCTGGTCCAACGGACCGGGGCGCCCCGTTTGTTGACGGGGGATCAGGTTGTGGCGACGAGGTGCCCCCGTGTCTTCCAGGGCGCCGACGGATCGCTTCGGCGGGCCGGAGGACACATCATGGATCATGGGAGGAGTCCGGCAGGGACGCCGGACAGGGTCCGTGGATCGAGGGCAGGGGTGGTCGGCATGCAGGAACCGGAACCCGCGCAGGGCGGCGAACTTCCCGCTCACGGCGGTGGTTTCGTACGGGACGGGGTCTGGCACTCGGTTCCGCGCCGGGCGGCCGTCACCGCCGCGGCGCAGGCGCTGATCCTGGTCGATGTGCAGAACGGATTTCTCAAGGGCGCCGAGGCCGTGCCGGACGCCGGGCGGCTCGTCGAGCGGCTGACCGTACTGCTGGAGGAGGCCCGGCGGGCCGGTGCGCTGGTGGTGCATCTGCGCAACGACGGCGAGGCGGGGGCCGTGGACGAGCCCGGCGCGCCCGGCTGGGAGCTGCACTTCCCGGTGCTGGACTCCAGCGACGAGTGCGTCATCACCAAGAGCAGCGACGACGGGTTCGAGGGGACGCCGCTGGGCCCGCTGCTGGAACGGCGCGGCGTACGGCGGGTGGTGATCGCCGGGATGCTCTCGGAGATGTGCGTGAGCGCCACCGCGTTCGGGGCGATGGAGCACGGGCTGGAGGTGGTGCTGCCGCACGACGCGCACGCCACCTACGGCCTGGACGACATCCCGCCGGCGGTCGTCTCCCGGGTCGCCGAGCACGCGCTCGGGTCCGACCCGGAGTTCGTGGCGTCGGTGGACGGGGTGGGCTTCGAGGCGCCGTGAGCGTGCGCCGGGGCCGGTCGGCACGTGTGATGGAGTGTCAACCGGCCCCGGACGGGGGCTGCTTGGAGCCCCGGGTGCCGACTACTTGGGGCACTTCTTCCATGAGAAGTGGTACGTGGTGTTGATGGCGGTGTCCGTGGAGTCCATCGCCATGTAGCTGGTGGTGTTCTTGGTGTCAGACCACCCGGGGTTCACCCGCAGCTCGGTGTTGATGTTGAAGTTGCGCCGGTCGCCGCACCGCTTGTGGACGATGGCTTCGACCGGCGTGGTGTCGCTGGCCTGCCAGTTCTTCTCCATGGGGCCGCGGAAGTAGTGGCTGCGGGTCGCCGTCTCGGGCATGCCCTGGAAGTAGTAGCTGGCGTGCTGGCTGCCGACCGCGCCCTTGGCCAGGTCCGCGAAGCCGCGGTAGTCGGCCGTGGCGACGCCGTACGTGTAGCCCTGTGGGACGTTCACGTCCAGGCTGAGCTGGCAGTTCTTGCGGCGGTCGGTCCGCTTGGTGATGCCCTTGCCGACCTGGGCGACATATTCGCTGTAGGTGACGGTGAAGGCCGTGTTGTCCGGGGCGACGGCCACCTTGGCGGTGCCGGGCCGGCAGCCCGAGCCGTTGACGGTGGCGAGCTTGATGGTGATCTGCTCGGTCGGCTTGGGGGAGCTCTGGGCTCCCACCGACGGGGCGAACGCCGTGGCCATCAGGGCCGCGGCCGTAGTGCCGATGAACACCGGTCTGAACATGAGAGATCCCTTTCCGATCACTCAGCGCGGTCCGCCGGATTGATGCCGGGGGCCGTGCGCCGTCGTCCGGCGGCGCGGTGGCGCCCTGTGGTGCGGGCCGCGCGGGGCGACGGAACGGCCGGCGCTGTCTGCACCTGCCGTCCCGACGGCCACAACCGTGACAGAAGGTTGATCACCCGGCGACTTGGTGCCGCTGCCTCGGGAGGTGCCCGTTCAGCCTTTCGATCGCTGTCGGCAGGGCCGTATGGCCCAAAGCCCTGATCGTCTGCGCCCCGGCGGCCGCGGCGAGCTGTGCGGTCGCCGGCAGGCTGAAGCCGCCCCGTACACGCATATGGGGGGTTTATGCGACTGGGGGAGTGCGCTGAGTGCCTGAATGAGTGCAGCGAGTCATCATTTGCGCTCTCATGGGGCCCACGTGTGTCGTGAGGTCCAAGGAGGAGGCACCCCATGCGCAGTGCCGTGCGCGCCGGATGGGCCGTAGGTGCGATGGCCGTCGCCCTGATGGCGGCGGCGTGCGGGAGCGGGAGCAGCGGGCCCCCGGGCGTCATGAGTGCCTCGTGGGGGGACCCGCAGAATCCCCTGGAGCCCGCCAATACCAACGAGGTCCAGGGCGGCAAGGTCCTGGACATGATTTTCCGCGGGCTCAAGCGCTACAACCCGAAGACCGGCGCCGCCGAGGACATGCTCGCCGAGAAGATCGAGACCACCGATCAGCAGAACTTCACCATCACGGTCAAGAGCGGCTGGACCTTCAGCAACGGCGAGAAGGTCACCGCGAACTCCTTTGTGGACGCCTGGAATTACGGTGCGCTGCTGGACAGCAAGCAGAACAACGCGCCGTTCTTCTCCTCCATCGAGGGCTACGACAAGGTGCACCCGGAAGACGGCAAGGTGACCGCGCGGACCATGTCGGGCCTGAAGGTCAAGGACGAGCGCACCTTCACCGTCAAGCTCACCGAGAAGTTCTCCACCTGGCCCCAGACGCTCGGCTACAACGCCTACGCCCCGCTGCCCAGGGCCTTCTTCGACGACCACGACGCCTGGCTCAAGAAGCCGGTCGGCAACGGCCCTTTCACCATCGCGTCCTACACCAAGGGCTCGGTGATGGAACTGCGCGCCCGCGAGGACTACCCCGGCCCCGACAAGGCCCGTAACAAGGGTGTGGACCTGAGGATCTACACCGACCTCAACACCGCCTACACCGATGTGCTGGCCGGGAATCTCGACCTGATCGACGATGTCCCCTCCACCCAGCTCAAGAACATCCACGGCGACCTCGGCGACCGCTACATCAACCAGCCGGCCGGCATCATCCAGACCCTCGCCTTTCCCTTCTACGACGCGAACTGGAACAAGCCAGGGATGGAAAAGGTCCGCCAGGGCCTTTCCATGGCGATCAACCGCGACCAGGTCACCCGGCAGATCTTCCGGATGACCCGCACCCCGGCCTCGGACTGGACCTCCCCGGCCCTCGGCGCGAAGGGCGGCTACAAGGCGGGCCTGTGCGGCGAGGCGTGCACGTACAACCCCGAGCGGGCCAAGCAGCTCATCGAAGAGGGCGGCGGACTGCCCGGCGGAAAGGTCACCATCACCTCGAACGTGGACACCGGTTCGCACCGGGTGTGGATGGACGCCGTCTGCAACAGCATCAACAACGCGCTGGGCAACGACCGGGCCTGCACGGTCAATCCGGTCGGCACCTTCGCCGACTTCAAGAACCAGCAGCAGAAGAAGCAGCTGACCGGGCCCTTCCGCTCCGGCTGGCAGATGGACTACCCGCTGATCCAGAACTTCCTGCAGCCGCTGTACTACACCGGCGCCTCCTCCAACTACGGCCACTGGTCCGACCCGGAATTCGACCGGCTCATCAATTCCGCCAACGCCGAGGACGACCAGGCCAAGGCGCTCGCCGACTTCCAGAACGCGGAGAAGATCCTCGCCGCGCAGATGCCGGTGATCCCGCTGTGGTACCAGAACGGCAGCGCGGGCTATTCCCAGCGGCTGTCCGACGTGAGCCTGAACCAGTTCAGCGTCCCCGTCTACGACCAGATCAAGGTCAACTGACCCGTACCGGAAGGCGATCGATCCATGGGGCGCTATGTGATCCGGCGGCTGCTGCAGATGATCCCGGTGTTCATCGGCAGCACATTCCTCATCTTCTTCATGGTGTACGCGCTCGGCGACCCGGTCGCGGCGCTCTTCGGCGACAAGGCCCCCGACCCGGCCACCGCCGCCCAGATCCGCAAGGACCTCTATCTCGACCAGCCGCTGTGGAAGCAATATCTGCACTACATGGCGCAGATCTTCCAGGGCGACTTCGGCACCGCCTTCAACGGCCAGGAAGTCACCGAGCTGATGGGCTCCGCATTTCCCGTCACACTGCGGCTGACGCTGGTGGCCATCGTCATCGAAATGGCCGTCGGCATCACCCTCGGCGTCTTCAGCGGACTGCGCAGGGGCCGGCTGCTGGACACCTCGGTCCTGCTGTTCACCCTGGTCGTGGTCTCCATTCCGACCTTCGTCAGCGGCTATGTGCTGCAGTACCTGCTCGGCATCCAATGGGGCATCGTCAAACCGACGGTCTCCTGGGAGGCCCCGCTGGACGAGCTGATCCTGCCGGGCATCGTGCTGGCGCTGGTCTCCCTGGCGTACGTCACCCGGCTGACCCGGACCTCGATCGCCGAGAACGCCCGCGCCGACTACATCCGTACGGCCGTGGCCAAGGGACTTCCCCGGCGGCGCATCGTCACCCGCCATCTGCTGCGCAATTCGCTCATCCCCGTCGTCACCTTCATCGGCACCGACATCGGCGCGCTGATGGGCGGGGCGATCGTCACCGAGCGGATCTTCAATATCCACGGCGTGGGTTTCCAGCTCTACCAGGGAATCCTGCGCCAGAATTCGCCGACCGTGGTCGGCTTCGTGACCATTCTCGTCCTGGTCTTCCTGCTGGCCAATCTGCTCGTCGACCTTCTGTACGCCGTCCTCGACCCGAGGATCCGCTATGCCTGATCACTCCCCCACGGAACCCCACAAGTCCGTTGCGCCCTCCGGCGGCGGTGCGATGAACCTCGCCGACAGCGAGGCCGAGACGCTGGAGAAAGGCCCCGGAGGCGGCCCGAACGGCGACCCGGCGGCCAAGGCGCGCAGCCTGTGGAGCGACGCCTGGCACGACCTGTACCGCAACCCGGTCTTCATCGTCTCCGCGCTGATCATTGTCTTTCTGGTCCTGATCTCGATCTGGCCGCAGCTGATCGCTTCGGGCAACCCCCTCCAGTGCGACCTGGCCAAGGCCCAGGAGGGCGCCGAGCCCGGCCACCCCTTCGGCTTCGACCCGCAGGGCTGCGACGTCTACACCCGTACCGTCTACGGCGCCCGCGCCTCCATCACCGTCGGCATCTGCGCGACCGCGGGCGCGGCCCTGCTGGGCAGCGTCTTCGGCGGCCTGGCCGGCTTCTTCGGCGGCTGGGTCGATGCCCTCTTCTCCCGGCTCGCCGACATCTTCTTCGGCATCCCGGTCATCCTCGGCGGCCTGGTCTTCCTGTCCGTGGTCACCAGCGCCACGGTCTGGCCGGTGGTGGGCTTCATCGTGCTGCTGGGCTGGCCGCAGCTCTCGCGTATCGCCCGCGGCTCGGTGGTCACCGCCAAGCAGAACGACTACGTCCAGGCGGCCAGGGCGCTCGGCGCGGGCAACGGACGGCTGCTGCTGCGGCACATCGCCCCCAACGCCGTGGCCCCGGTGATCGTCGTGGCGACCATCGCTCTGGGCACCTACATCGCCCTGGAGGCCACCCTCTCCTTCCTGGGTGTGGGGCTGCGCCCGCCCACCGTCTCCTGGGGCATCGACATCTCCAACGCCTCCACCCAGATCCGCAACGGACCGCACATGCTGCTCTACCCGGCGGGCGCGCTGAGCATCACGGTGCTGGCGTTCATCATGCTCGGCGACGCGGTGCGCGACGCCCTCGACCCCAAGCTGCGCTGAGGAGCCGCATCCGATGTTGCTCGAAGTACGCGACCTGAAGGTCGAATTCCGCACCCGGGACGGCATCGCCAGGGCCGTCAACGGCGTCACCTACAGCGTGGACGCGGGCGAGACACTGGCCGTGCTGGGCGAATCGGGGTCGGGCAAGTCGGTCACCGCGCAGGCGGTGATGGGCATCCTCGACTCACCGCCCGGCTTCGTCACCGGCGGCGAGATCCTCTTCCAGGGCCGCGACCTGCTCAAGCTGGGCTCCGAGGAGCGGCGCCAGGTCCGGGGCGCCAGGATGGCGATGATCTTCCAGGACGCGCTGTCCTCCCTCAATCCCGTGCTGAGCGTGGGCGCGCAGCTCGGTGAGATGTACGAAGTGCACACGGGGATGTCGCGAAAGGAGGCCCGGGGCAAGGCGGTCGAGCTGATGGACCGGGTCCGTATCCCCGCGGCCAAGCAGCGGGTGGGGGACTATCCGCACCAGTTCTCCGGCGGTATGCGCCAGCGCATCATGATCGCGATGGCGCTGGCCCTGGAGCCGGACCTGATCATCGCGGACGAGCCGACGACCGCGCTGGACGTGACGGTGCAGGCGCAGGTGATGGACCTGCTGGCGGAGCTGCAGCGCGAGTTCAACATGGGGCTCATCCTGATCACCCACGACCTGGGCGTGGTCGCGGATGTCGCCGACAAGATCGCGGTGATGTACGCGGGCCGGATCGTGGAGACCGCCCCCGTCCACGAGCTGTACCGGGCACCGGCCCACCCGTACACCCGCGGCCTGCTGGACTCTATCCCGCGCCTGGACCAGAAGGGCCAGGAGCTGTTCGCCATCAAGGGCCTGCCGCCCAACCTGACGGCGATTCCGCCGGGTTGTGCCTTCAACCCGCGCTGTCCGATGGCGCAGAACGTCTGCCGCACCGACCTGCCGCCGCTCGCCGACGTCGCCCCCGGCCGGGCCAGCGCCTGCCACTTCTGGAAGGAGACCCTCGGTGAGCGATGACGCGATCCTGGACGTACGCGACCTGGTCAAGCACTACCCGCTCACCCAGGGCATCCTCTTCAAGAAGCAGGTCGGCGCGGTCAAGGCCGTGGACGGGGTCTCCTTCGACCTCAAGCGGGGCGAGACGCTCGGCATCGTCGGGGAGTCCGGCTGCGGCAAGTCGACCGTCGCCAAGATGCTGGTCGGACTGGAGCAGCCGACGGACGGCCGGATCCTCTATCAGGGCGAGGACATCACCAAGCTGTCGGGGCGGGCGCTGAAGGCGGTGCGCCGCAACATCCAGATGGTCTTCCAGGACCCGTACACCTCGCTCAACCCCCGGATGACGGTGGGCGACATCATCGGGGAGCCGTACGAGATCCACCCCGAGGTGGCCCCCAAGGGGGACCGGCGCAAGAAGGTGCAGGATCTGCTGGATGTGGTCGGGCTCAACCCCGAGTACATCAACCGCTATCCGCACCAGTTCTCCGGCGGCCAGCGCCAACGCATCGGCATCGCACGGGGGCTGGCGCTGCGCCCTGAGGTCATCGTGGCCGACGAGCCGGTCTCCGCGCTGGATGTCTCCGTCCAGGCCCAGGTCGTCAATCTGCTGGAGCGGCTCCAGAACGAGTTCGAGCTGTCGTACGTGTTCATCGCGCACGACCTGTCGGTGGTGCGGCATATCTCGGACCGGGTCGCGGTGATGTATCTGGGGCGGATGGTGGAGGTGGGGACGGACGAGCAGATCTACGAGCACCCCACGCACCCGTACACCCAGGCGCTGCTGTCCGCCGTGCCCGTACCCGACCCGGACGCGCGCGAGCAGCGGGAGCGGATTCTGCTCAGCGGGGATGTGCCCTCGCCGGCCAACCCGCCCTCGGGGTGCCGGTTCCGTACGCGGTGCTGGAAGGCGCAGGAACGGTGCGAGCTGGAGGTGCCGGCGCTGGCCGTACCGGCGGAGTTCCGGCTGACGGAGGGGCCTGCGCGGCATGATTCGGCTTGCCACTTCGCGGAGGAGCGGAGGGTTGTGCCGGGGTGAGGGGGCCGGTGCGTGGTCGGCTGCGGCGCCGTTGTGGCTGGTCGCGCCCACGCGGCGGAGCCGCATATCGAATACAGCCCCGCGCCCTTCTTGCGGAGTTCCCCGCGCCCCTAGCTCGCGTCGGTCTCCTCGATCGCGGCCAGGGCCGGGTCCAGGATGATGGCCTCCTCGCGGGCCGCTGTGGTGGGCTCCTCGGGGAAGTGGCAGGCGGTGAGGTGGCCGGGGTGGTTCCCGGCGATCTGGATCAGGGGTGGTTCCTGGGAGGCGCAGCGGTCCTGGGCCTTCCAGCAGCGGGTGCGGAAGCGGCAGCCGGAGGGCGGGTTGACGGGGGAGGGGACGTCGCCGGCCAGGCGGATGCGCTCGCGGTCCGCCTCCTCGTCCGTCAAGGAGGCCTCGGGTACGGCGGAGAGCAGGGCGTGGGTGTACGGGTGGCGGGGGCGGCCGTAGATGGAGTCGCGGTCGCCGACCTCCACGATCTTGCCCAGGTACATCACGGCGACCCGCTGGCTGAAGTGCCGTACCACCGCCAGGTCGTGCGCGATGAAGAGAAAGGCGATGCCCATCTCCCGCTGCAACTCCTGCAGCAGATTGACCACTTGGGCCTGGATGGAGACGTCCAGGGCGGAGACCGGCTCGTCGGCGACGATCAGTTTGGGTTCCAGGGCGAGCGCGCGTGCGACGCCGATGCGCTGGCGCTGGCCGCCGGAGAACTCGTGCGGGAAGCGGTTGTAGTGCTCGGGGTTGAGCCCGACGATCTCCAGGAGTTCGCGGACCCGCTGCTCGCGCCCGCCGGGCGGATCGATCTTGTTGATCTGCATCGGGCCGCCGATGATCGTGCCGACCGTCTGCCGCGGGTTGAGCGAGGAGTAGGGGTCCTGGAAGATCATCTGGATCTCGGAGCGGATGGGCGCGAGCTGCTTGCGGCCGGCGTGGGTGATGTCGCGGCCGCGATAGGTGATGGTGCCGGCGGTGGGCTCCAGCAGGCGGGTCAGCAGCCGTCCCGTGGTCGACTTGCCGCAGCCCGACTCGCCGACCAGCCCGAAGCTCTCGGCCGCGTGCACGGTCAGATCGATGCCGTCCACGGCCTGTACGGCGCCGACGGTGCGCCTGACGGGGAAGCCGCCCCGGATGGGGAAGTGCTTGGTCAGCCCCTCGGCGACCAGCAGCGGTTCGCCGCTGCCGGGCGCCGCGTCGCGGGGGGCGGGGAGGGTGACGTGCTCGGTCATGGTGGTCGACTCCCTAGCCCAGCCGGGGCTTGATCTTTTCGACGAAGAAGGTGTGCTTCTGCTCGGCGCTCAGGTGGCAGGCGCTGCCCCGGCCCATCGGCAGCAGCGGGCGCTCGTCCGTACAGCGGGTGCCGCCGACCTCCTGCGGGAAGGCGCACCGGGGGTGGAAGGGGCAGCCCGAGGGGGGCGCCAGCAGGCTCGGCGGGGTGCCGGGGATCGGCACCAGCGGCTCGCTCACGTCCGAGGCCAGCCGCGGCATGGACCCCAACAGGCCCCAGGTATACGGGTGTTGGGGCTCGCTGAGGATCTGGCGTACCGAACCGCGCTCCACGGCCCGGCCCGCGTACATCACCAGCAGGTCGTCCGCGGTGTTGGCGACCACGCCCAGGTCGTGGGTGATCAGGATGATGGCGGAGCCGAACTCCTGCTGGAGGTCCTTGAGGAGGTCCAGGATCTGCGCCTGTACGGTGACGTCCAGCGCGGTGGTCGGCTCGTCCGCGATCAGGAGGTCGGGGTTGCAGACCAGCGCCATCGCGATCATCGTGCGCTGGCGCATACCGCCGGAGAACTGGTGCGGGTAGTCGTCCACCCGCTGCTTGGGGTTGGGGATGCCGACCTTCGCCAGCATCTCGATCGCCCGCTGCCGGGCCTCGCCGCGGGAGGCTCCGGTGTGCTTGCGGAACGGCTCGGAGATCTGCCGCCCCACGGTGTAGTACGGAGAGAGAGCGGTCAGCGCGTCCTGGAAGATCATCGCCATCTTGTTGCCGCGCAGCTTCTCCAGCTTCTTCTCGTCCGCGCCGGTCAACTCCTGTCCGTCCAGGATGATTTCGCCGGAGACGGAGGTGTTGCGCGGGTCGTGCAGACCGAGCACGGCGAGGTTGGTGACGGACTTTCCGGAGCCCGACTCGCCGACGATGCCAAGAGTCTGACCGCGTTTCAGGTCGAAGGAGAGGCCGTCCACGGCCTTGACGGTGCCGTCCTCCGTGGAGAAGTGCACATAGAGATCTCGGACCGACAGGAACGCGCCGGAGTCGGCGGGCGCCGGGCTGTCCGCTTCCTTGGTCAGGGTGGTCACCAGATGTCTCCCAAGATGGCCCCGGCTTCAGCCGAGGGAGGAATAGGTCCTCGGGCTGGAGCCGCAAAGTGGCGGAGTTCGCTGCGCATCTCTTCTGACCTGCACTCTCTTCCGTTGTCAGTGGGGGCTGTTAGGTTCTGAAACATGACGACCGCAGTGAAAGCCGCAACGGTGGCCGGGCATGCCCGGTACACCTTCCGGCTTCGTGTGTCGTCCGGTGCGCTCGCCCGGCTCGAAGTCGAGTGGGGGCGCTGCCGCTGGGTGTGGAACGAATGCGTCGCCGTGTCCCGCCGGGCGCACTCCCACCACAAGGCCGCCGGCGAGAACACGACATGCGGCCCGGCGCAGCTCGACAAGATGCTGACCGAGGCCCGGCAGTCGATGGCGTGGCTGCGGGAAGGCGCGAGCGTTCCGCAGCAGCAGATCATCCGGGACTTCGCGAAGTCCCGCGCCAAGGCGCTGGGGGACATCAAGGCCAGGTTGCCGATGCGGCAGCGGGCTGGGATGCCCCGGATCAAGCGGAAGCGTGAGGCTGCCCCGTCGCTGAACTACACACAGCGCGGATTCCGCGTCAAGGACGGCCGTCTGCACTTGGCCGGCGGGATCGTGCTGCGCGTGGTGTGGTCGCGGGACCTGCCGTCCGGCCCGACCAGCGTGCGGGTGTACCGGGACAGCCTCGGCCATTGGTACGCCTCGTTTGTCGCCGTCGCCGAGACCACCCGCGCACCGGCCACGGGGCGGGCGATCGGCATCGACTGGGGCGTGAAGGAGACCGCCACCACCACATCCGATGCTCACGACCTGTCCCATGCCGAGCACGGGAAGACCGCCGCACAGAAGCTGGCCAGGTACCAGCGGATGATGGCCCGCCGCGCGACGCCGAAGAACCGGCCCGACACGAACGGCTACCGCAAGGCCCGCCAGGCGGCGGCGAAGGTGTCCAAGAAGATCGCCCGGCGACGGCAGGACACCGGGCGCAAGTGGGCCAAGACCGTCGTCCGCGACTTCGACCACATCGCAGTGGAGGACTTCCAGCCGAAGTTCCTCAGCCGTACCATCATGGCCCGCAAGGCCGCTGACGCCGCGATCAGTGCGACCAAAGCGGCGCTGATCGAGATGGCCCGCAAGCACGGGCGCACCGTGCACCTGATCCATCCCGCGCACACCACGATGGACTGCGCGCAGTGCGGAGCGAGAGCCAAGCACGCACTCCCCCTCTCCGAGAGAACGTATACGTGCACCGCGTGCGGAGCGGAGTCCCCCAGGGACAAGAACTCCGCCCGCGTGATGCTCGTCCGGGCTGGTCTCAACCCGGCTGGTACTGATCTTGTAAGCCCTGCCCCCTGTTAGGGGTCAGGCCAAGTGAGCCAGGCATCCCCCTCGACGACGAGGGAGAGGAGTCAATTACGGCACTCCTAGGACAGGCGCACGCGCGGGTCGATGAACGCGTAGGTGGCGTCCACGAGGATGTTGAAGAGGATGATGGCCGTCGCCGAGAAGAGCATCACGCCCATCAGGGTGGGCAGATCGGTGTTGGTGACGGACTGGACGGCCAGCCGGCCCAGGCCCGGCAGCGTGAAGGTGTACTCCGTGATCATCGCGCCGCCGAAGAGCGAGCCCATGTCGATGCCGAAGATGGTGACGATGGGGATCAGCGAGCCGCGCCAGGCGTAGCGGAAGAAGACCGCGCGGCCGGTCAGGCCCTTGGCGCGGGCGGCCTTGACGTGTTCCTCCTGGAGCTGTTCGACCATCGAAGAGCGCGCCATACGGGTGTAGTTGGCGGTGAAGATGACCGACAGCACACACCAGGGGATGATCAGTCCGACGAACCAGCCGCCCGGATTCTCGGTGATGGGCACGTACTTGGGCTGCGAGAACAGCTGCAGCTGGTAGACCAGCAGCGCCAGCACCAGCGGGCCCAGGAAGTAGATCTGCATCGAGCTGAGCACCAGCGAGGCGGAGCTGAAGGCCTTGTCGACGAAGGTGCCGCGCTTCCAGGCGGCCAGCATCCCGGCGCCCAGACCGACGGTGAGGAACACCACGGCGCCGCCGACGGCGAGCGAGACGGTGGTCGGGAAGCGGTCCAGGATCGTCTCCCACACCGGGTTGTTGTCCACGAAGGAGTAGCCCAGGCAGGGCGCCGGGCAGGGGCCGACGGCGAAATCCCGGCCCGCGAAGATCCCGACCATGTACTCCCAGTACTGGACGGGGACCGGCTTGTCGATGCCCATGTTCTTGCGAATGATTTCCAGGGCGTCCGGGGTGCAGTTCTTTCCGCAGGCCAGCAGCGCCGGGTCGCGGGGAATGCTGTAGAAGAGGAAGAACGTGAAAGCGCTGATGATCAGCAGAATGGCTACCGCGCCGAGGGATCGGCGGAGCAGAAATCGCAGCATGTCGATAGGTGCTTTCGGGACGGCCTGGGCGGCATTGGCTGGATGGTGCCGGGGGCGCCCGCCGCCCTTTTCGGAAGGCGGGCACCCGGGGACCCGAAGCGGCTGCTACTGCTTGACGTAGAGCCGGGTCGGATCGAGATCGCTCAGCGAGTTGTTGTAGACAGTGCCGCCGATCTTGGAGCCACTGATCTGCATCTGCTTGTAGTAGTACGCGGGGACGACCGGCAGGATGTCCTCGAGGATCTTCTTGTTGAGCGCGAACCACTCCTCGGCCGCCTTGGCCGGGTCGGCGATCTTCTGGATCCGGTCGATCTCCTTGTTGACCGTCGGGTCGTTCACATGGGAGTAGTTGTTGGCGCCGTCCTGGATCTTTCGCCCGTCGAACAGCGGAGGAATGACGGTCGAGGAACTCGGCCAGTCATGGCCCCAGTTGTTGCGGTAGAGATCGAATCCGTTCTTCACCTTGCCGACCAGGTCGTAATAGGTGTCGGCGGGAAGTTCCTTGCGCTGGACGTCGAAGCCGGCCCGCTTGAGCGCGTCGGCGACCGCGACCGAGACCTGCTGGTCCTCCTTGCTGTTGGCGTAGGCGTAGGTCAGCTTCATGTTGACCTTGCCCGCCTCCTGGAGGAGCTTCTTGGCCTTCTCCGGCTCGCCGTTGGGGTTCTTCAGCTTCCCGTACGGGTCGTAGGTCTTGTCGTGCCCCGGCAGCAGCGGGCTGATGGTGCTGCCCGCCAGGTCACCGCCGGCCGAGCCGCCGTACGGGGCCAGCACCGACTTGATCGGCAGCGCGTAGGCGATGGCCTCGCGGACCTTCTTGTCCTTGATCCGGTCCATGTTCATCGCGTACATCGCGACATAGCTCTGGTAGCCGGAGACGGTGCGCTTCTTGATCGCGTCGCTGCTGAGCACCTTCTGGACGGAGCTGGCGTCGACCTGGTTGGTGAAGGTGGTGGCGTACTGGTTGTCACCGGTGTCGGAGATGACGCGCTTGCTGTAGTCCTCGAACTGGTGGTTGAAGGTGATCTCGAACTTGTCCGGGTACTGGTGGCGGTAGGAGTCCGTCTTGGGGTCCCACGCGGCGTTGCGCACCAGCGTCATCGACTTGCCCGGCTTGAAGTTGTCGATCTTGTACGGGCCGGTGGCCAGCGGGTCCTTGTCGTACTTCTCCTTGGTGTCCTTCGCGCCGTCGGGCACCACGCCGTAACCGGGCATGCTCAGCGCGTACGGCAGGTCGTTCTGCGGCTCCTTGAACTTGAAGACGACCGTCTTGGCGTCCGGGGTGGCAAGGACCGAGTCGGGCAGGTGCTTGCCGTCGTAGCCGCCGCCGGGCAGCAGCTTGCGGTAGTCGGTGCCCGCGGTGTTCGCCATCCAGCCCTGTACGAAGGTGGGGCCCTCGGTGACGAAGGTCGCGAACTGCCGCTCGAAGGTGTGCCGGATGTCCTTGGACGTGATGGGCGTGCCGTCCTCGAACTTGATGCCGTCCTTGAGCGTGAAGGTCCAGGTCTTGCCGTCCTCGGAGCGCTTGCCGCTGTCGGTGGCCAGGTCGCCGACGACGGAGTACTTGCCCTCGTTGTCCAGCTTCACCGTGGTCAGCCGCCGGTGGATGAGCTGGGAGAGCACGCCCTCGTCCGAGACGTAGATCTGGGCCGGGTCCAGGTGGGAGAAGCTGTCGCGCTGCAGGACGCGGACGGTGCCGCCCTTCTTGGCGCCCGCCACCTCCTTGGCCGGGCCGGTGGACGCCGAGGCGTCGGCGTACTGGACCATGCCCAGCTCCTTGGCCTGCGGGCCCTTGGGGTTCTCGCCGCCGCTGCCCCCTCCGCCGCCGCTGCTGCAGGCGCTGAGTACGAGTGCCCCCGCGGCCAGCGCCACCGTCGCGGCGCGCCCTCTGCGTAGCTGGATACCTCGCTGGATGATTGTCATCGGTACGTCTGCACCTGCCTGTTGGTTGTGTCCGGTGGTGCGGTCTTCGCGCGTGGATCTGCGGGTGGGTCTTGGGGTGGAACAGCCGGCGGGCCGGCGGGTCAGCGGGTCAGCGGTTGGTCTTGGGGTCGAAGGCGTCCCGGACGGAGTCCCCCAGGAGGTTGAAGGCCACGATGAAGATCACCATCGCGACGCCGGGGAAGACCATGTACGTCAGGTCGTTCTCGTAGACCTGCGCGCCGGTGGCGAACATCCGGCCCCAGTCCGGGGTGGGCTCGACCAGCCCCACGCCCAGGAAGGACAGGCCCGCGATCGAGGTCACCGCGTTGGGCAGCATGTACGTGCCCTGCACGAGGATCGGCGTGACCACGTTGGGCAGGAGTTCCTTGCGGACGATCCGCCAGGGCGAGGCGCCGCTGATCTTGGCCGCCTCCACGTACTCGCGCTCGCGCAGCGAGAGGACCACGCCGCGCAGGATGCGGGCCAGCGCCATCCAGCCCAGGAACCACAGCACCAGGACCAGCGCGACCATGCGGACGTAGGTGGGCGTCTCGTCCGTCGGGTCGACGAACAGGGCGGTGACGATGGGCATGAACGCCACGAAGAACAGCTGGTTGGGGAAGCCCATCAGCAGGTCGGTGACGCGGCCGATGAAATAGTCCGTCTTGCCGCCGAGATAGCCGGCGGCCACGCCCAGCACGATGGCAGTGATCACCGACAGCAGGGTCACCGCCAGCGCCAGCAGCAGCGATGTACGCATTCCGTAGATCAACTGCATGAACACATCGCGGCCGAGTGTGGGTTCAAGTCCGAACCAGAACTCACCGTCCATTCCGCCGTTCGGCTTGATCGGATATCCGAAGTCGTTGAGCAGGCCCGGAATTTCCTGCCCGTACCGGGTGTAGGGATCTTTGCCGTACAGCTTGGAGATCACCGGAGCCAGCAGTCCGACGGCGAAGAATGCGATCACGATCCAGGCCGAGATCACTCCCGAGCGGTCCCGTTTGAATCGGGTCCACATGAGCTGGCCCGGGGAGCGGCCCACGAGTTTCTTGTCCGGTGGTGCGGCCGGATCCACGGGACCGGAACCGGAGTTGTGGCCCTTCGTCACTGCGGCCTGGGATGGACTGGTCATCGCGAAGTGCCCCCGCGCCGAGTTCTCTTGGAACGTGAAGCGACACGGAGCCGCGTCGCTGGGTTGAGCGGGACTTTGGCAAGTGATTTATGGGCTAGTCAAGGGGAAGAGAAGAGCGCGTGGACACCTTGTTCGCTTCTTGAGCGAAGATTACGCATACTGACGCGGCGGCGTGCTTGACAGTGGTCGAGGCCGTGCGGCATGGGCGACATTTCGTGCCCAACTTCTTTAACATGAAGGCAACTTGACTGTCGCAACACCGATATACGAACGCGCCATCATCGACAGCGTACGGCCGTGCGGGTGCCGTGAACCGGCCGGGGTCCCCAGGGGCCCCGGCCGGTTGCCGTGCGCCGATGTTGCTGCTCTCTCGCCGTTCCGGCTGTTCTTGCCGTGTCTTGACTCGCGTTCCCGTCCCGCGCGGTTGTCCCCGAAAGAGGACTGGAGTAGACCTGCCGTACGCGCGGTGTTCGAACGCGCGCAGGGGGGCTCGTACGGGATGTCCGGCCCGTACGAGCCCGTCTCAGCGCATCCCCAACGACCGCTTGAGGAAGTCGACTTGGAGCAGCAGGAGGTTTTCGGCCACCTGCTCCTGCGGCGTCATGTGGGTCACCCCGGACAGCGGCAGCACCTCGTGGGGGCGGCCGGCCGCCAGCAGCGCCGAGGACAGCCGCAGGGTGTGCGCCATCACCACGTTGTCGTCGGCCAGCCCGTGCACCAGCATCATCGGGCGGTGCGGCCCGGTGGCGCCCGACAGGCCCTCGTCGGTCACCAGGGAGTTGGCGGCGTAGACCGCTGGCTCCTGGTCCGGGTGGCCCAAGTACCGCTCGGTGTAATGGGTGTCGTACAGCCGCTGGTCGGTGACCGGCGCGCCCACCACCGCCGCGTGGAAGACATCGGGCCGCCGCAGCACCGCGAGCCCCGCCAGCAGCCCGCCGAAGGACCAGCCGCGGATGGCGACCCGGTCCAGGTCCAGCGGAAAGGAACCGGCCAGGCCGTGCAGCGCGTCGATCTGGTCCTCCAGGACCACCGCCGCCAGATCGCGCGCGATGGCCTTCTCCCAGGCGGGGGAGCGGCCGGGGGTGCCGCGCCCGTCCGCCACGATCACCGCGAAGCCCTGGTCGGCGAACCACTGCGAGGTCAGATGGGCGTTGTGGGCGGCCACCACCCGCTGTGCGTGCGGGCCGCCGTAAGGGTCCAGCAGTACAGGAAGCGGCCCGTCCGTCTCCCGGTGGCCGGACGGCAGCAGCACCGCGCACGGGATCTCCCGCTCGCCGGAGAGTACGAAGCGGGGGCGCGCGGTCAGCGAGGGCGTCTCGGCGCAGGAGCCGACCGCCGCCAGCCGCTCCGCCTTGCCGTCCGGCCCCAGGCGCACCACCTCCACCTGGGCGCCGGGCCGCTCGGCGCACACCTGGGAGAGCACGGTCACCTCTCCCGAGCGCACCGCCGAGGACACCGAGGGCCCCGGCCGCTCGCCCACCCGCTCCCAGCCGCCCTGGTCGCCGCTGCCGCGGTACCAGGCGCGAAAGACGCCGATGTCGTGCAGGTCCCGGCCACTCGCGGTGAACAGCACGTCGTCCTCGCCGATGTCCAGCAGCGCCCGTACGTGCAGCGGGGCGCCGGTCAGCGGGCGGTCGCCGACGAAGAGCTTGCGGGCGCCGCCCTCGTCGGCGATGCGCACCAGGCGGCCGTCGGGGGTCCAGGCCGGCACGCCGGGGTACGGCTCGACCCACGCCGTGTCCTCATCGGCGTGGACCGTACGGGTCGCGCCCGTCTCGGTGTCCACCGCCAGGTAGTGCTGGGTGCGCTGGTCGCGGCTCTGGACCAGCAGCAGCGGCGGCCCGGCGGCCGACCAGTGCACCCGGGCGAGATAGGGGTAGCGCTCGCGGTCCCAGGTCACGGGGGTGTGCGAGCCGTCCAGGCCGATCAGGGCCAGGGTGACCTCGGCGTTGGGGGTGCCGGCCGCCGGATAGGCGACCTCGGCCGGGCGGCGGTCCGGGTGCGCGGGGTCGGCGATCCACCAGCGCCGTACCGGCGAGGTGTCCACGCGGGCCGCCAGCAGCCGGTCGCTGTCCGGGGACCACCAGTGGCCCCGGTGGCGGCCCATCTCCTCGGCCGCGATGAACTCCGCGAGCCCCCAGGTGACCTCGGGGCCCTCGGGCTCGGCCAGCGCGCGGTCCGCGGGTGCGCCCTCGCTCCCGTCGGCCGCGACGACGCGCAGCGCGCCCTGGGAGACGTAGGCGATGTGCCTGCCGTCCGGCGCGGGCCGGGGGTCCACCACCGGGCCGGGGACGGGGAGTTGACGGGAGGTGCCGGCCCGCAGCTCGGTGGCGAACAGCTGTCCGGAGAGGGTGAAGGCGGCCAACTCCGCCGCGCCGTCCACGGCGTAGCCCACGATGCCGCCGGAGCCCTCACGGGTGCGCTCGCGGCGCGCCCTCTCCTGGGCGGACAGCTCCTCCGCCGCGCCGCCGAGCAGCGTGGCGGGGTCGGCGGCGGCGAACTCCCGTCCCTCGTCGAGGTCGAGGACCCACAGCACATTTGCTCGATCGGTCCCTGAACGGGAGCGCAGAAAGACGACGCGCCGGCCGTCGGGGGAGACGGTGAAGGCCCGTGGCGCGCCGAGTGTGAAGCGCTGCGTACGGGCGTACTGCCGGGGAAAACTGGGCTGTCCGGTCATGCTCAGGAGCCTACGGGTCATGGCTTCACGCCGGACGCGCGCAGGGGGAACGCGTGCGCCCCTGATCTGCTCCCGTACACCCAACATATGCACGGGCGCGGAAAGTTATGATCCTTTGCGCGTGGTGGAAGGTGGGTATGGAGGCTTTGGCGTGTGACCGCTCGCGGTGCCTCGCCGCCCGATATCCGTGCCGTCCAACTGTCTTGTGACCGTGTGTACTTGAAGTCCTTGGAGGTGAGCCGCCGTGGCACTCTCGATTTCGGCGGTGGTGCTGCTGGCGATCGTCGTCTTCCTGCTCATCAAGAAGTCCGGTCTCAAGGCCGGGCATGCGGTGATCTGCATGCTGCTGGGCTTCTACCTGGCCAGCTCCTCGGTCGCGCCGACCGTCAAGACGCTGACCACTAATGTCGCGGACATGATCGGCGGCATCAAGTTCTGAGGCGTGGCCGCCGCTGACGTGCGGCCGTTTCCGGGGTGCGGGCACCTGGCTCGTACCCTGTCCCCATGTCCGACCTTCCCGCCCGCCGACTGCTGCTGGTGCACGCGCACCCCGACGACGAGTCGATCAACAACGGCGCCACCATGGCCAAGTACGCCGCCGAGGGTGCCCTGGTCACGCTCGTGACCTGCACACTCGGCGAGGAGGGCGAGGTCATCCCGCCCGGGCTCGCCCATCTCGCCCCCGACCGCGACGACGCCCTCGGCCCGTACCGCGTGGGCGAGCTGGCCGAGGCGATGCGCGCGCTGGGGGTGCGCGACCACCGCTTCCTGGGCGGCGCGGGGCGCTACCGCGACTCCGGGATGATGGGCGTCCCCCAGAACGACCGACCCACCGCCTTCTGGCAGGCCGACCTGGACGAGGCCGCCGGGTATCTGGTCGCCGTCATCCGCGAGGTACGGCCGCAGGTCCTCGTCACCTACGACGAGAACGGCGGCTACGGCCACCCCGACCACATCCAGGCGCACCGCGTCGCGATGCGCGCCGCCGAACTCGCCGCCGACCCCGCCTTCGGGCCTCCCGGCCACGGCCCCGCACACACCATCGACAAGATCTACTGGAACCGCAGCCCCCGCTCGGTGGTCGAGGAGGGCTTCGCCCGGCTGCGCGCCTCGGGTCACACCTTCCCCGGCGTCGCCGCGGTGGAGGACGTGCCGGGCGTGGTGCCCGACGCCCTGATCACCGCCGAGATCTCCGGCGGCGCCCCCTGTGCCGCCGCCAAGGCCGAGGCCATGCGGGCGCACGCCACCCAGATCGCCGTCGACGGGCCGTTCTTCGCGCTCTCCAACGACCTGGGACAGCCGCTGTTCGGCACCGAGTACTACCAGCTCGTACAGGGGAAGTCCGGGGCGCCGGAGGGGGAGCGCGAGGACGACCTCTTCGCGGGGACCGACCAGGAGGCGGCGGCGTGAGCGCGGCGAAGAACGGGCAGCGGGGCGGCGGCAAGAGCGGCCCGGGCGGTGCGCAGGGCGCGGCCGGGGACGGCAGGCGGGCGCGGGCCGGGTCCGCGGCGGCGGGCGGCGCGGCAGCGGCCCCGGCGGTCGCCACCGGGGCGCCCCGGCCCCTGACGCCCGGACGCATCGGAACGTATGTGCTGTTGTTCGTGGTGGGCGTGTTGGTCGCCGTGGCCGGCGGGCTGGTCCAGGCCGGGTGGTTCCCCGGCGGGCTGCTGCTGGCGCTGCTCGGCGCGGGCGGCCTCTTCTACGGGGGCGCGCTGGCCACCGGCACCACCGCGGGCGTGCTGGTGCCGGGCGCCGGCTGGCTGGTGACGGTCATGCTGCTGACCACCAGCCGCCCCGAGGGCGACTTCCTCTTCGGCGCCGGACTGGGCTCGTACCTGTACCTGCTGGGCGGGATCGTGGTGGCTGTGATCTGCGCCACGACCGCGCAAATGCGGTCGGCGGGGGCGCGGATGGCCCGATCCGGCAAGTGACGTGCTGCGCTTAGTGATCATTTCGAGTGCCGCGCGGACGCCCGTGCGCGGGGCATTCCCCCGCTCGCCAGGTGCCCACCGACGGCGGACAGTATGGTGGTGCGCGCCGCCGAGCCGCCCTGGGGGCACCTCCCTGCCGAAGACCGGGGACCATCTCTGACGAGCGGCGGAGCCAACCGGGAGAACCTGCTTTGAGTCGTGAATCTGACAGCCCGTCCTCCAGTCCTCAGGGGCGCGGCGGTGCCGCGTACCCGTCGGGGACGCCGCCGTACGGGACCCCGCGGGGGAACGCCGACGAGGCGGCCGGTGCCGCACAGCCGGAGGAACAGAAGACCGAGACCACGCTGACGACGCGGATCAAGATCAACATTCCGGGGTCGCGGCCCATCCCGCCGGTCGTGGTGCGCACGCCCGTGGGTGAGGAGCCGTCGGCGAACGGCTCCGGCGGTGGCGGGAGTTCGGCCGCCGCCTCCGGCGCGTCCGCGTCCCTGGGCGCCGCCGAGCCGGGCGGCGAGCGTACGGGCAGCACGCCGCGGCCGGGCTCGGGCCCGGACCGGAAGAGCGAGGCCGCGGCGGCCGACAAGACGAGCGACTGGTTCGCGCCGCGCAAGTCCCCTGCCGCGCCCGGTCCCTCCGGTGCGCCTGCCGCGCCCGGTCCCTCCGCGCCGTCCGGCGGGGCGGCCCCGGCCAACGGTACGGGCGAGCCCAAGCGGCCCGACCTGCCGTACTTCTCCGACGGCCCGGCGGCCCCGGGCCCCTCGCCCTTCGACCTTCCCGGCGGGGAGAGCCCCTTCGACCGGCCGGCGCGCGAGGCCGGCCCGTTCGACCGGCCCGTGTCGGGCAACGGCGCGGCCGCCCCGCAGGGCCCGTCCGGCCCGACGACCGGTCCGGTCACCGGCGACATGCCGCTGGACCCGGCGCCCGGATACGGCGATGCGGGCCAGGGCCCGGACGGCCTGCCCCGTATGAGCGATGACACCGCCGTGCTCACGCCGCAGCCGCCGGCCTCGCCGCAGGCGGGCCCGGGCAGCGGCATCGGCGTCACCGGAGGCATCAGCGGCGGCCTGCCGGGCGGCGCGGGCCAGGGCGCCGGGCCGGGGAACACCTCTGGTCCGGGGAGCGCATCCGGCCCGGGGAACGTCTCCGGTGACACCCTCACCAGCGGCATCCCGACGGTCCCGGCCGGCGGCGGACCGGCCGCCGGCTCGCCCTTCCCGCCCGGCCCCGCGGCGGGCTCCCAGGCGCCCAAGCCGCGCCCGAAGATCCCCGAGCCGATCAACCCGCCCAAGAAGAAGGGCCGCAACAAGATCGTGCTGCTGGGGGCCGCGGTCGTGGTCCTGGCGGGCGTGGCGTACGGCGCGGGCCTGGTCCTGGACCACGCCGACGTACCCAACGGCACCACCGCGCTCGGCGTGGACATCGGCGGCACCAGCAAGGACGAGGCGGTCAAGAAGCTCGACACGGCCCTGAAGGACCGCCTCACCGCGCCGTTGAAGCTCACCGTCGACGGCAAGGAACAGAGCCTGAGCCCCGCCCAGGCCGGTCTGAGCGTCGACACCAAGGAGACGGTCAACAAGGCCGCCGGCCGCGACTACAACCCCGTCTCCGTCATCGGCTCGCTCTTCGGCGGCACCCGCATCGCCCCTCCGGCGATGCTGGTGGACGAGGAGAAGCTCGACAACGCCCTGCAGGCGGTGGCGGGCGCGGACGGCGCGGTCAAGGAGGGCGGCATCACCTTCGAGAACGGCCAGGCCGTCGCCCACTACGGCACGCCGTACAAGGCCGTCGACGCCAAGGCCTCCAAGAGCAAGGTCGAGCAGGCCTACCGGGACCGGGTGGCCACCGGCAAGGACACCCCCGTGGTGCTGGCCGCCAAGGCCCAGCAGCCCAAGGTCTCCAAGGCGGCCGTGGACAAGGCCATGGAGGAGATCGCGAAGCCCGCGATGTCCGGGCTGATCGTGATCCAGACCGATCCGGCGCACCGCATCCCCTTCAGCCCGCAGAAGTCCATCCCCAAGTTCCTCTCGGTGAAGGCCAACCCGGACGGAACGCTCGCCCTGGCGTACGACCGGGCCGCGCTCAAGGAGCTCTACGGCGACACCTTCAACGGCGTCATGGTCACCCGGGGTGACGGCTCCAAGCACCCGGTGAGTGTCGAGGAGGTGGCGGGCGCCGTGACCCAGGCGCTGCGCGGCAAGACGCTCGCCGAGCGGACGGTCACCATCCCGACCAACGGCAGCTGACGCTCCACCGGCCCCTTCCGCGGGGTCCGGCCGGGATCTCCCGGACCGCGCCCGTGCGCGGGGACGGGAACGTCATCGCAGGTGAGGCCCCCTGTCGGCGGATCTTCGGATCCCCTAGGGGGCCTCACCCATGACATCTGTCATCCCGGATACACGACTGGAGACACTGCCGGTGCGGGGGCGGCGGGCGCGATGCTGAATCCATGACGACCACAGCCATCACCGCGGACACCGCGGCACACCGCGCGGGTCCGCCCCCCGTGGTCAGCTTCGAGAAGGTCACCAAGAGCTACGGCACGGTGCGCGCCGTGTCCGAGCTGTCCCTCCAGCTGCACCCGGGCGAGACCGTGGCCCTGCTGGGGCCCAACGGCGCGGGCAAGTCCTCCACCCTCGACCTCCTCCTCGGCCTGCGCAACGCCGACTCCGGCTCCGTCTCCCTCTTCGGCACGAGCCCCCAGAAGGCCATCGCGCAGGGCAAGGTCGGCGCGATGCTGCAGAGCGGCGGCCTGATGGCCGGTGTGAAGGTCAGGGAGCTGGTCCGGCTCGCCTGCGACCTGCACCCGCGCGCCTACCCCGTGGACCAGGTCCTGGCCACCGCCGGGATCAGCGAGATAGCCGACCGCATGGTCGACAAGCTCTCCGGCGGCCAGGAGCAGCGGGTCCGCTTCGCCCTCGCCACCGCGGGCGCCAACGAGCTGATCGTGCTGGACGAGCCGACCACGGGCATGGACGTCTCCTCCCGGCAGACTTTCTGGGGCACCATGCGCGAGCAGGCCCAGCAGGGCCGTACGGTCCTGTTCGCCACGCACTACCTCGAAGAGGCGGACGAGATCGCCGACCGCGTGATCGTGCTGCACCGGGGGCGGGTGCTGGCGGACGGCACCTCCGCCGAGATCAAGGCGAAGGCCGGCGCCCGCCGGATCACCTTCGACCTGGACGAGGCGGTCGGCCGCGAGGCGCTGCGCGACCTGCCGTACCTGACCTCCCTGGAGGTCTCGGGCCGCACGGTGCGCATCCAGTCCTACGACGCCGATGCCACCGTCCACGCCGTCTACTCCCGCGGGCTGTACCCGCACAACCTGGAGGTCTCCGGACTCGGTCTGGAGCAGGCCTTCATCGCCATCACCACCGCATCCGACGCCGACACCACGGCAACCGCCCAGGAGGCGGCACGATGACCACCCTGATCAAGCTCGAGATCGCCCGCACCCTGCGCAACAAGAAGTTCATGTTCTTCTCGGTGATCTATCCGCCGGTGCTCTACCTCATCATCGCGGGCGGCGCGGACAGCAGGCCGATCCCGGGCATGGACCTGAACATGGGCCTGTACTACATGGTCGCGATGGCCGCGTTCGGCGCGATGACCGCTGTCCTGGTGGGCAACAGCGAGGTCATCGCCAAGGAGCGGGAGAAGGGCTGGGTGCGGCAGCTGCGGCTGACCGCGCTGCCCGGCCGCGGCTATGTCGCCGCCAAGATGGCCGCCTCCGCGACGGTCAGCCTGCCCTCGATCCTGCTCGTCATGATCGTCGGAGCGACGGTCAAGGGGGTGCGCCTGGAGGCCTGGCAGTGGATATCCATCGTCGCCGGCACCTGGCTGGGCAGCTTCGTCTTCGCCGCGCTCGGCGTCGCCATCGGCTATCTGGCCAGCGGTGACGCGGTCCGCCCGATCACCATGCTGGTGTACTTCGCGCTCGCCTTCCTCGGCGGGCTGTGGATGCCGCTGACGATCCTCCCGCAGTGGGTGCAGAACATCGCCGAGTGGCTGCCCACCCACGCCTATGCCGCGCTCGGCACGGCGATCGAGGTCGGCAACGCCCCGCACGTGAAGGACATGGCGGTCCTCCTCGGCTACCTTCTGCTGTTCGCGGGGGGCGCGGCCTGGCTCTACCGGAAGGACACCCGCAAGGCATGAGTGAGGGCAAGGGCGAGGTCGGCATCGTCCCCATCGGGCAGCCGCCGGAAAACCGCAGGGCAGCGCAGGTCAAGTCCCTGTGGATCCTGGTCTGGCTGGCCTTTCTGGGCGGTCCGATCGGCGAGCTGGCCGGCGGGGAGCTGACGACGACCGCGCGGGTGCTCGGCTCGCTCGGGCTGACGCTCTTCGTCGTCGCCTACTGCCTGCTGCTCTACCGCAAGCTCGCCCACCGCGAACTGGCCGAGCGGGTGCAGTACGCGCTGCTGTCCCTGCTCGCGTCCCTCGCGCTCGTCCTCTCGCTCACCCTGGGCCCCAACTGGCTGGCCCTGTTCACCTTCACCTCCACCTCCGTGGCGGCGGTGCTGCCGGTCCGGCGCTCCCGCTGGATCATCCCGATGATCTTCCTCGTCATCATCCTCATCGGACTGCGTGACCACGAGATCCGGATCTACCTCGTCGCCTTCGCCCTGCCGTCCCTGCTGGGCGGCTTCGCGATGATCGGCGTACAGCAACTGATCACCACCACCCACGAGTTGCGGCAGGCCCGCGAGGAGGTGGCCCGCCTCGCCGCCAACGAGGAGCGCCTGCGGCTGGCCCGTGACCTGCACGACCTGCTGGGCCACTCGCTCTCCCTGATCACGCTCAAGAGCGAGCTGGCCGGGCGGATGCTGCCCGGCAAGCCGGACGACGCGGCCCGGCAGGTCGCCGACATCGAGAAGGTCAGCCGGCAGGCGCTGGTGGACGTCCGCGAGGCCGTCACGGGCTACCGCCGCCCCCGGCTGGCCGTCGAACTCGCGGGCGCGCGGGCCGCGTTGCACGCCGCGGGCATCGAGGCCGTCATCGATCCGGCGCTGGAGCGCCCCCAGGAGGGCCTGGCGGCCGAGGCGGAGGGGGCGCTGGCCTGGGCGCTGCGCGAGGCCGTCACCAATGTCGTACGCCACAGCGGCGCCGACCGCTGCGAGCTGCTGCTCTCCCAGGAGTGGGAGGCCGACGAGCGCCGCTGTCTGTGCCTGGCGGTCACCGACAACGGCGGCGGACCGCCGCGCGCCCCGCGCGACGGCAACGGCCTGGGCGGCCTGCGCGAACGCCTGGCCCTGGCCGACGGCCACCTGGAAACCGGCCCGGCCCCCACCGGCGGCTTCACCCTGCGCGCCCATGTCCCTCTCACCGCGCCGCCGCAGACGTGCCCCGACACCGCAGCACCGACGCCCGCCTCCCAGCCGGCCCCGGACGCCCTTTAGCCCCTCCACCGAGCCCTTCCACGGCGAGACCCGCTCAGCCCCTCCATGGCGAAACCCGATCAGCCCCTCCACAACGAGACCCGCTCAGCCCCTCCATGGCGAAACCCGATCAGCCCCTCCACAACGAGACCCGCTCAGCCCCTCCACTGCGAGGCTTGCTCAGCCCCTCCACCCCGTCACTGCGAGACCCGCGCCCGAAGGCCCCGCCCGTTCTCACCCTGGACGGTCCCGTCGGCAGGCCCCCGGCCCGGCAGCGCGGCGCCCCGTTCGGCCAGGTGGGGGACGGGCCCGGGGGCTGTCTAGGGTGGGCGTCATGAGTGACGCGAGCGGGGAGCGGCCCGTGCGGTGTGTAAGGGTTCTGCTCGCCGAGGACCAGTCGATGGTGCGCGAGGCGCTGGCCGCGCTGCTGGGTCTGGAGCCGGATCTCGAAGTGGTCGCGCAGGCCGCGCGGGGCGACGAGGTAGTGGAGGCGGCCCGGACCCACGAGGTGGACGTGGCCCTGCTGGACATCGAGATGCCGGGGATGAGCGGGCTGGACGCCGCCGCCCGCCTGCACGCCGAGTTTCCCGCGCTGAAGATCGTGATCCTGACCACCTTCGGGCGCCCCGGCTATCTGCGCCGGGCGATGGAGGCCGGTGCCGACGCCTTCCTGGTCAAGGACGCCCCCGCGGCGCAGCTGGCCGATGCCGTACGGCGCGTACTGCGCGGGGAGCGGGTCATCGACCCGGTGCTGGGCGCCGCCGCGCTGGCCGACGGGGCGAGCCCGCTGACCGAGCGCGAGCGGGATGTGCTGCACGCGGCGGCCGACGGCTCCACCAACGCCGAGATCGCCGGCCGCCTGAACCTCTCCCACGGCACGGTCCGCAACTACCTCTCCCTCGCCATCCAGAAGACCGGCGCCCGCAACCGAGCCGAGGCGGTCCGCACCGCGCGGGAAAAGGGCTGGATGTAGCAGGGGAAGCGGCGGGCCCTGTGCGGGAGGGGAGGCGGCAAGCCTCCCGCGGCGCCTGGTGTACAGGGTCCGCCGACCGGTGTGGCGAGGACCTTCGTCTCTGGATCGGGCACCGCTGCCTCCCTCAGGCTGGAAGGCGTTATGCCTGCCACCCCTCCCTCGGCCCAGCGTCACAGAGCAGGCGGCCCGGTGGCCGCCGTGCTGCTGATCCTGGCTGTCGTCGCCGTCACGATCGTGGACGCCGGTACCGGTCCCGAGCTGCACTTCGCGCTCTTCACCGGCATCGCTCCGCTGTTCGCCGCGCTGCGCTGCTCCTACCACTGGACCGTGGCCGTCGCGTCCGCCTACACCGGCTGCCTCACCTACATCCACTGGAACACCGTTCCCTCCTGGTCCCTGGCCAGCAAGGTGGTCGGGATCTTCGGCGCGGTGCTGGTCGCCGTCTTCGCGGTGGTCCTGTGCCGTACGCGCCTGGAGCGGGAGGCCCTGCTGGCCCGTACGAGCCTGGTCGCCGACGCCGTCCAGCGGGCGATGCTCAGCGAGCTGCCGCTGCGGGCCGGACCGCTGCGGGCGGACGGCTTCTACGTCTCCGCGCAGGAGGGCGCCCGCGTCGGCGGTGACATCTACGAGGCCGCACAGACCCCGTACGGGCTGCGGTTCATGATCGGCGATGTGCAGGGCAAGGGCATGCCCGCGATCGGCGCGGGCCACGAGGTGCTGGCCTCCTTCCGCGAGGCGGCCCACCACCAGGAGACGCTGGAGTCCGTCGCCGAACGCATGGAAGCGGCCCTGACCCGCTACAACACCCGCTCCGCCGAGCGCGGCACCCAGGAGCGCTTCGTGACCGCGCTGCTGATGGAGGCCGGCGGGTCCGGCCGCGTACGGGTGCTGTCCTGCGGCCATATCCCCTTCCACGTCATCCGGGACGGCGAGGTCGTGGAGCAGTCGGCGGGGGAGGCCGGGCTGCCGCTGGGGCTGGGCGCGCTGACCGGTGAGCCGCGCCGCGGCGAGCTGTTCGAGGCCGCGGTGGGCGACCGGATCGTGCTGTGCACGGACGGTGTGACCGAGGCGCGCGGCGCCGACGGCGAGTTCTACCCGCTGCGCGAACGCCTCGCCGGCTGGACCCACCTGGCCCCCGCCGACCTGGCCGCGACCCTGCGCACCGACCTGGAGCACTTCACCGGCGGCCGCCTCAAGGACGACGCCACGGCCCTGGTCGTCCGCGGCCTCACCGAGACGGCCACCACCGTCCCGGCTGCGACCCGTGAGCGGCGCGACCAGCTGCCCGACCAGCCCCCGCCGGACCGCGGTTCCCTCACCGCGCTTTCCTGACCGCCCTCCCGGCGAAGCCCTCAGTTCAGCATCGCCCGCGCCGCCCCCGCCTGGCGGCGTACCGATTCGGCAGCAGCGGCGTCGACCGGCTCCAGCACGCGTGCGTACTCCTCCAGTTCGGCCGCGCCGCGCAGGAAGTCACCCCGCTGTACGAGGAGTTGGGCATGCTCGTGGCGCAGCCTGGCCGGGTGGCTGGGCAGCAGGAGGGACAGCTCCACCGCCCACAGCTGGACGTCGCTGCGCTCGGGGCGGGCCGCCGCCCAGGCACGGATGTTGTTCAGGATGCGCAGCACTATCTCCAGCGGGTCGGCGGGCGCCAGCATCTGCTCGGTCAGCGGCGCCCCGGTGGCCCCCGCGACCAGCACCGCCGCGTCCTCGTCCGTCAGCAGCCGCCCGCCCCCGAAGGGATCGGCCAGTACGTGCTGCCCGTACGGGTCGCCGAAGCCCACGACGAAGTGCCCCGGCAGCGCGACCCCGTACACCGGAGCGCCCGCCCGCCGGGCCACCTCCGTCCACACCACCGACAGCAGGATCGGCAGCCCGCGGCGGCGCCGCAGCACCTCGTGCAGCAGCGAGGACTCCAGCCGCCGGTAGTCGGCGGGCGCACCGCAGAAGCCGCAGCGCGCGCCGAGGAGTTCGGCGACGTTACGGGCCCAGGCGCGCGGGCCGCCCGCGGGCCGGTAGGGGAGCAGGCCGGCCAGCCGGTCCAGTTCGATCTGCGCCGCGTCGATGCCCGCCGCGTCCAGCGCCGGGTCGGCCTCGGCGGCCAGCAGCAGGCACAGCAGCGCGAGATCGGGCCGCTCCTCCCGCGCGGCCCGGGCGAACTCCCGCCGCCTGGTGCCGGGATCGTGGTCCGGGTTCGGATCAGGGTCCGGATGCATACGAGGGTCGTACCCGTTCAGCGCGCGCCTCCCTGTGGGCCGCGGCGGTAGTGATAGCCGTGGTGGTCGGTGAACCCGAGGCGGTCGTACAGCGCCCGGGCCGCCTCGTTGTCCGCCTCGACCTGGAGGTACGCGGCCGAGGCCCCTTCCTGCAGGGCGCGTTCGGCGAGCGCCGCCATGACCGTGGTGGCCAGCCCCCGGCGCCGGTGGGCCGGGGCGACCTCCACGGCCGCGAACCCCGCCCACCTGCCGTCGACCACGCACCGCCCGATCGCCGCGGGCGCCCCGCCGGGTCCTTCGTCGCCCGCGACGGCGGCGAACCGCACCGAGGGCCCGCCGGTCAGCACCTTCACCACCTCGTCGCAGGGGCCTGCGTCCGCGCGGTGGTACGCCCCGAGCCAGGCCGCGTCCGGCTCCCGGGACAGCGTCACCCGTGAGGTGTCCGCGCCGAGGTCGGCCAGCGGCGCCAGTGCCGCGATCCGTACGACGGTGGGGGCCTCGGCCGTCCAGCCGCGCCGCTCCAGCTCCGCCGCCTGCATCTCGTCGGTGTCCGCGCCGCCGGTGGTCACCACGACGTACGGCGGAAGGCCGCGTTCCGCATACCACTGGGTGACCCGCTCCAGCGCCGCGTCCAGCGGGACGCCCGGATCGCCCAGCGGCAGCGCGGAGTTGGCCCTCCGGGAGAACCCGCCGGCGGCCCGCAGCGTCCACCCGCCCAGCCGCTCGGTCTCGGTCGCCGGCCAGCCGCGCGCGGCCACTTCCGTCAGTTCGCGGGTGCTCGTCGCCGGGCCCCTGCGCCGGGCCGGAGCGGCCGGTACCACCTTGCCCGCGACCAGCGAGGACTCCTCGATCCTGACGGATTCGCCGTCGCGCCGTGTGATGCTCAGCACACCGTCGCCCCAAGCGGTGAGGACACCCACCGTGTCGGTGAACTTCCCGCCCGCCTCGCCACTCCCGCTCACGCGCCGGACAGATACCCTTTTGCCCAGGTCAGAAGGGGTGATTCGGACCTCCAGAAGTCCGCCGGAAGTGAATTCCACCGCTCAACCCGCCCCTCTTGTTCGTCTCGTGCCCGGGAACGGAGATACTAGGTGCGGGCATCGACGACGCCGCGCTCCCGCGCGCCCCGCGGCGGAACTGCCAATCGGTCCGCCAGCCCTATCGAGGAGGAACGACAGCGTGACCTACGTCATCGCGCAGCCTTGTGTCGACGTCAAGGACAAGGCATGCATCGAGGAGTGCCCCGTCGACTGCATCTACGAGGGCTCCCGGTCCTTGTACATCCACCCGGACGAATGCGTCGACTGCGGTGCCTGTGAGCCGGTCTGCCCGGTCGAGGCGATCTTCTACGAGGACGACACCCCGGAGGAGTGGAAGGACTACTACAAGGCGAACGTCGAGTTCTTCGACGAACTCGGCTCGCCCGGTGGTGCCTCCAAGCTCGGCCTGATCGAGCGCGACCACTCCTTCATCGCGGCGCTGCCGCCGCAGAACCAGTAAGCGCAACGCCCTGCGCCGCCCCGGTCCCGTACGGCTGTGCCGCTGTACGGGACCGCGGCGTTCCCGCCCGTACGAGAAAGTGACGCACCGTGCCCGCAGCCCCCGCCCGAGCGCTCTCCGCACGCCTTCCCGTCTTCCCCTGGGACAAGCTGGAGCCCTACAAGAAGACCGCCGCAGCCCATGTGGACGGCATCGTCGACCTCTCCGTCGGCACGCCCGTCGACCCGGTACCCGAGCTGATCCAGAAGGCACTTGGCGCGGCGAGCGACAGCCCGGGCTATCCGACGGTGTGGGGCACCGCGGAGCTGCGTGACGCGCTCACCGGCTGGGCCGGGCGCAGGCTGGGCGCCGAGGGACTGGCACACACCAACGTGCTGCCGGTCGTCGGCTCCAAGGAGCTGGTGGCCTGGCTGCCGACCCAACTCGGCCTGGGCGCGGGCGACAAGGTCGCCTACCCGCGGCTGGCCTACCCCACCTACGAGGTCGGCGCGCGGCTGGCGGGCGCCGAACCCGTCGTCTACGACCCGGAGATCTTCGCGGACGGCGCGGCGGACATCGCGCTGGACCCCGAGGGGCTGAAGCTCCTGTGGCTCAACTCCCCCTCCAACCCCACCGGTCGCGTCATGAGCGCCGGCGAACTGCGCCGCGCGGTGGCCTGGGCGCGCGAGCACGGCGTGCTGCTGGTCAGCGACGAGTGCTACCTCGAACTGGGCTGGGAGGCCGAGCCGGTCTCCGTCCTGCACCCGGACATCAGCGGTGGCTCCTACGAGGGCATCGTCGCCGTCCACTCGCTGTCCAAGCGCTCCAACCTGGCCGGCTACCGCGCCGCCTTCCTGGCCGGTGACGCCGCCGTCCTCGGCGAGCTGCTGCTCATCCGCAAGCACGGCGGAATGATGGTCTCCGCTCCCGTCCAGGCCGCCACCGTCGCGGCGCTCGGCGACAGCGAGCACGTCACCGAGCAGCGCGAGCGCTACGCCCGCCGCCGCGCCCAGCTGCGCGACGCCTTCGAGGGCGCCGGTTTCCGCATCGAGCACAGCGAGGCCTCGCTGTACCTGTGGGCCACCCGCGACGAGCCGTGCTGGCAGACCGTCGGCGCGCTGGCCGAGCGCGGAATCCTGGTGGCGCCGGGCGAGTTCTACGGCCCGGCGGGGGAGCGGTTCGTACGGATCGCCTTCACCGCCACCGACGAGCGGGTGGCCGAGGCCGCCCGCCGCCTCGCCCCGTAAGGGGACACGAACAGCCGAAGGGGCCCGGGGCGACACCCCGGGCCCCTTCGTGCGGGAGAGATCCCGCAGGCCCCTGCGCGCGGGACAGGTCCGCGCGCCTCTCCTCAGATCCTCAGAGCAGACCCTTGACCGGCAGCTGGTCGGTGGAGGGCAGCCCCTTGGTGGGCAGGCTGTCGGTGGACGGCAGGCCCTTGGTGGGCAGCGAGCCCGTGCCCGGCAGGCCACCGGTGGGCAGCCCGCCGACGGGCAGACCGCCCTCGGTGGCGGCCTTGGCGGTCTCGCCGAGGATGTCCGCCGCGCTGCCCGCGGCCTCGGTGGCGGTCTGCTTCGCGGCCGGGGCGGCCTTCTTGACCGCGGCACCGCCGGTCTTGCCCGCGGTCGGAACGGCCTTCTTCACAGCCTTGCTGCCGGCGTCGCCCGCCAGGCCGGTGGCCTTCTGCGCGGCTCCGTCGACGGTGTCTCCGATGCTCCCAGGGTCCACAGCGGTCAGTCCGCCCAGGTCGGGGGTCTTGGGCAGGTCCACGGCGCTCGCGGAACCGGCCGCACCGACCATGGGAGCTGCGCCCGCTGCGACCAGCAGCGCGGCTCGGGCGATCCGACGCGTAAGGGGGAGGGACATGGTGCTCCTTTGACGGAGAGGGACTTCTACTTCTGACAGGCGTTCTGTCTGCCGGGCCGACGACCGGGCGGACGCAGTGACTACCGCGTCAGGCCGGGGAAGGTTGCGGTGGGCCTAGGTAAAGAGTTGGTAACGCGCGGCGGGTCGCGGCACGGATAAAGACGGGCAAAATTCGCCGCCGCCGACGGCCCGCCAAAACGTCACATCCCTGTGCCCGTAAGGGAATTGAGGGATCGTGGCCGATCGGGCGCGGGGAACGCCCGGACCGGGGACGGCGCGGCGGGCCGCTACCCCGATAGGGGGAACGGGCGGACTACTGCGCGGTGATGATCCGAACGTCGGCCCCGGACCCCTGGGCCGCAGAGCCGTCCGCTGTGCGCCAGCCCTTCTGGGAGTCGGCGGCGGACCATACCCTGCCGCCGTAGGAGATCTGCTCGATCCGCAGCTCGCCCGCGTGCGCCAGCGCCCAGGTGGCCAGCTCCCAGCCGCGGCGTGCCCCGCCGCCCTGGCCCTCGGACCCCTGCACCGGCACGGTCAGCTCCCGGCCGCCGCCCTGCCCCGAGCCGCCGGAGCCCTGCCCGGCCCGTGCCGTACGCGGCAGCACATCGGGCCCGAACTCGCGCACCAGCTTCTCGCGCACCGCGCCCGCCCCGCCGGCCTTGCCGTCCCCCCGGCCCTGGACCGGGCGGCTCTGCGTGCACGACATCGCCGCCGCGTCCCGTCCGGTGAGCGCGCCGGTCAGCAGCGTGGCGTTGGCCTCGTGCTTGGCGTACGCCTGCGGATAGCCGCTGCGCTGCACCTTCTGCGCGGCGACCGTCAGCGGCAGCCGGGAGTAGCCGCGCACCTTGACCAGGTGGGTGTAGAACTCCCCGGCGGAGTACACCGGGTCCATGATCTGCCGCACCGTGCCCCAGTCCTGGGACGGGCGCTGCTGGAAGAGGCCGACGCTGTCGCGGTCGCCGTAGTCGATGTTGCGCAGCCCGGACTCCTGCATCGCGGTGGCGAGCGCGATGGTCACCGCCCGCTCGGGCAGGCCGCGCGAGGACCCCACCGCCGCGATCGTCGCGGCGTTGCCCGCCTGCTCGGGGGTCAGCTCGTACGTCCTGCCGCCGCCCTCGGCCCCTACGGTGCAGCGCGGGGCGCCGGGACCGCCGGTCACGTACTGCACCACGAGGTAGACCACCAGAGCGACCAGCACGGCGAAGGCCGCGGCAAGACGCACGAGGCGTTTGCGACGACCGGGACGGACGGGGCTGCTGGTGGGCTGAGCGGACACGCAGCCCACCGTACTGGAGGCGGCCGATAGGGTCGGATCCATGGACCGCCCCACGCAGCCCCCCGCCCTGGACCTGTCCCTCGACGCGGCACAGCTCACCGCGCAGCTCGTCGACATCCCCTCCGTGAGCCTGGACGAGAAGGTCCTCGCCGACGCCGTGGAGAGCGCGCTGCGGGAGCTGGGACACCTGACCGTGGAGCGGGACGGCAACAGCGTGGTGGCGCGCACGGACCTCGGGCGGGCCGAGCGGGTCGTCCTGGCCGGCCACCTGGACACCGTGCCGATCGCCGGCAACCTCCCCTCCCGCCTGGACGAGGACGGCGTCCTGTGGGGCTGCGGCACCACCGACATGAAGTCCGGCGTCGCCGTCCAGCTGCGCATCGCCGCCACCGTGCCCGCGCCCAACCGCGACCTGACCTTCGTCTTCTACGACGCCGAGGAGATCGCCGCCGAGCACAACGGCCTCAAGCGGCTCGCGGAGAACCACCCCGAGTGGCTGGCCGGCGACTTCGCCGTACTCCTGGAGCCCTCCGACAACGAGGTCGAGGGCGGCTGCCAGGGCACCCTGCGCGTCCTGCTGCGCACCGCGGGCGAGCGGGCCCACTCGGCGCGCAGCTGGATGGGCTCCAACGCCATCCACACCGCGGCGCCCATCCTTGAGCGCCTGGCCGCCTACGAGCCGCGCCGGGCGCTCATCGACGGCCTCGAATACCGCGAGGGCCTGAACGCCGTCCGCATCGAGGGCGGCGTCGCGGGCAATGTGATCCCCGACGCGTGCACGGTCACGGTCAACTTCCGGTACGCGCCCGACCGCAGCCAGGAAGAGGCGCTGGCCCACGTCCGCGAGGTCTTCGAGGGCTGCCCGATCGCCGAGTTCGTCGTCGACGACCACTCGCCCGGCGCCCTGCCCGGCCTGTCCCACCCCGCGGCCCGGGCCTTCATCGAGGCGGTCGGCGGGCGCCCGATGCCCAAGTTCGGCTGGACGGACGTCTCCCGCTTCAGCGCGCTGGGCGTACCCGCCGTCAACTACGGCCCCGGGGACGCGCTGCTGGCGCACAAGACGGACGAGCGGGTCCCGGTCGAGAAGATCCTGCGCAGCGAGGAGCGGCTGCGCTCCTGGCTCACGGGCTGAGGGCACGGCCCTGCCGCCTCCGTCAGGGCCCGGCATCCGTACGGAGTTGCGCACTGACGCCCGTCTTACGGCCCGACGCCCGGATTTTCTCCTCCCGTAACGTCCGCCGATCTACGCTGGCCGGACAACATCCGCCGACGGAGGGAGCACGGACAATGGGCAGCCCTGAGGAAGAGCGGGCCGTGGAGGAGCAGCACCTGGGCCCGGTGGTGCGCCGCCGCGGCCAGGTGCAGCCGGGCACCACCGACCAGCGCCTGCTGGACACCGAGGGCGACTCCGAGTGGGTGCACACCGATCCGTGGCGGGTCATGCGCATCCAGTCGGAGTTCGTCGAGGGGTTCGGCGCGCTGGCCGAACTCCCCAGCGCCATCAGCGTCTTCGGCTCCGCGCGCACCCCCGCCGGATCGCCGGAGTACGAGACCGGCGTCAAGCTCGGCCGGGCCCTGGTGGACGCCGGGTTCGCGGTGATCACCGGCGGCGGCCCCGGCGCCATGGAAGCGGCCAACAAGGGCGCCTGCGAAGGCAAGGGCGTCTCGGTGGGCCTGGGCATCGAGCTGCCCTTCGAGCAGGGCATGAACGCCTACGTCGACATCGGCGTCAACTTCCGCTACTTCTTCGTCCGCAAGACCATGTTCGTGAAGTACGCGCAGGGCTTCGTGGTCCTGCCGGGCGGCCTGGGCACCCTGGACGAGCTGTTCGAGGCGCTCACCCTCGTCCAGACCCGCAAAGTCACCCGCTTCCCGATCGTGCTGTTCGGCTCGGCGTACTGGGGCGGCCTGGTGGACTGGCTGCGCGACACCGTCATCGCGCAGGGCAAGGCCTCCGAGCGGGACCTGCTGCTCTTCCACGTCACCGACGACGTGGACGAGGCGGTCGCCCTGGTCTCCAAGGAGACCGGCAAGTAGCGCGGCCCGTCCTCCCGCGCGCTCAGGCAAGTCCCCGGCGGGCCACCGCCGGGGGCTGGCGGCCCGCGATGGAGGCCACCATGTCCAGCACCTGCCGGGTCTCGGCGACCTCGTGGACCCGGTAGACCTGCGCGCCCAGCCACGCCGAGACCGCCGTCGTCGCCAGGGTACCCAGCACCCGCTCCTTGACCGGCCGGTCCAGCGTCTCCCCGACGAAGTCCTTGTTGGACAGCGACACCAGCACCGGCCAGCCGGTGTCGGCCATCTCCCCGAGCCGGCGGGTGGCCTCCAGGCTGTGCCGGGTGTTCTTCCCGAAGTCGTGCCCCGGGTCGATCATGATCGCGTCGCGCCGTACGCCCAACTCCACGGCCCGCTCGGCCAGTCCGAGCGTCACCCGCAGGATGTCGGCCATCACGTCCTCGTACGTCACGCGGTGCGGACGGGTCCGCGGCTCGGCGCCGCCCGCGTGCGTGCACACCAGCCCCACGTCGTAACGGGCCGCCACCTCGGCCAGCTTGGGGTCCACCCCGCCCCACGCGTCGTTGAGCAGGTCCGCGCCCGCCTCGCACACGGCCTCGCCGACCTCGTGCCGCCAGGTGTCGACGCTGATCACCACGTCCGGGAACCGCTTGCGCACCTCCGCCACGAAGCCGACCGTGCGCCGCGCCTCCTCCTCGGCGCTCACCTCCTCGCCGGGGCCCGCCTTGACCCCGCCGATGTCGATGATGGCGGCGCCCTGCGACACCGCTTGCTCCACTCGGGCCAGCGCCGGCTCGTCGTGGAAAGTGGCCCCCTGGTCGTAGAAGGAGTCCGGAGTCCTGTTCACGATCGCCATGATCACCGGCTCGTGCGCATCGAACTCGCGATTCCCCAGCCGCAGCATTCCCTGGTTCCTCTTTCCTGTGGTCCCCGTGGTCCGGCAGCGACCCTAACTGTCACACCCGCATGGCACGATCAGTGCAGACGCTTAGCCTCGGGAGTTGGTCGTGTTCTGGTTCTTGCTGATCGCGTTGGTCGTGGTGGTGGCCGCGGTCACCCTCGCCGTGGTCGGCGGCGGTGACAGCGCCGGGCTGCGCGAGGCCCCCGCGGACCGTCTGCACGACCCACTGCCCGCCGACCGGCCGGTGGCCCGCGGCGATGTCGACACCCTGCGCCTGCCGCTGTCCGTACGCGGCTACCGCATGGAGGAGGTCGACGACGTCCTGGACCGGCTCGGCGCCGAACTGGCCGAGCGGGACGCGCGGATCGCCGAACTGGAAGTGGCCCTGGCCGGCGCGCACGCCGCGGCCATGGGGGCGCCCGGGCTGGTCAAGGACGAGCGGCGGGCGGCCGAGGGCGGCGCCGAGGGCGAGGGACGGGCATGAAGGGCGTGGTCAGCGAGCCGGACGGGCTGCCGCGCTGCCCCTGGGGCATGGAGTCGGAAAACATGGCCGACTACCGCGCTTACCACGACACCGAATGGGGCCTGCCGGTCCACGGCGACGACGCGCTGTTCGAGCGGATGTGTCTGGAGGCCTTCCAGTCGGGCCTGTCCTGGATCACGATCCTGCGCCGCCGCGAGGGCTTCCGCGCCGCCTTCGCAGACTTCAAGATCGCGTCCGTGGCCCGCTTCACCGACGCCGACGTCCAGCGGCTGCTCGCCGACCCCGGCATCATCCGCAACCGCGCCAAGATCCTGGCGGCCGTCGGCAACGCACGCGTCGCCGCCGAGATGCCGCCCGGCGCGCTGGACGAACTGATCTGGTCCTACGCCCCCGAGCGCTCCGGACGCCCCGTACCGCAGACCTCCGCCGACGTCCCGCCCTCCACCGCGGAGTCCACCGCGCTGGCCAAGGACCTCAAGAAGCGCGGCTTCCGCTTCGTCGGCCCCACCACCGCCTACGCCCTCATGCAGGCCTGCGGCCTGGTCAACGACCACCTGGCAGGCTGCCACGCCCGCCCGGCCGCCGAGCGCCGCTGAGGCGCCCGCCGGGGGCACGCCGGTCAGTGGCCGACGAAGCGCGGCGGCGTCTTGGACAGGAAGGCCTGGACGGCGATGGTGTGGTCCTCGGAGGCACCGGCCCGCGTCTGGAGCTCGTCCTCCTTGGCGAGGGTCTCCTCAAGAGTGTGGCCCGCCCCGTAGGCCAGGGATTCCTTGATCGCGGCGTAAGCGCCGGTCGGGCCCTCGGCCAGGCGGCGGGCGAGTGCCGCGGCCTCCTCGGCCAGCTCGTCGGCGGGCACGACCTTGTTGGCCAGCCCCAGTTCGTACGCCTCCTGGGCACTGACGTTGCGCGGGAAGAGCAGCAGGTCCGCCGCGCGGCCGTGGCCGATGAGGCGGGGGAGGGTCCAGGACATTCCTGAGTCGGCCGTCAGCGCGACGCCCGCGAAGGAGGTGTTGAACGAGGCGCTGTCGGCGACGACCCGGTAGTCGGCGGCCAGCGCGAAGCCGGCGCCGGCCCCCGCCGCGACCCCGTTGACCCCGGCGACCACCGGCTTCGGCATGGTGGCGAGCGCCGTGACGATGGGGTTGTAGTGCTCGCGCACGGTGCTCATCGTGCGCCCCTCGCCGCTCTCGCGGTCCGCCGCCAGCAGCGCGACATGCTCCTTGAGGTCCTGGCCGACGCAGAAGGCGCGGCCGGTGGCGGTCAGCAGGACGGCCCGTACGGAGGTGTCCGCCGCCGCCTCCCGCAGGGTGTCGCGCAGCGCCACCTTGGTGCCGGTGTCCATGGCGTTCATGGCGTCGGGCCGGTTCAGCGTGATCGTCGCCAGTCCGTCGGTCACTTCGTAGAGCACGGTGTCGGCCATGTGAGGGTCCCCTCCGTCGCGGCTCGGGCTGCGCTGCGGCGCGCAGCTCAGCGCACAGGATGCCGGAGATCAGCGCAGTTCAGCAGTGGCCGACATGTGACGTACATCAAAGATTGGGGGTGGCGTACGCATCGCGCAGTGGCGCAGTATCGCAGCCCACTCCCCGAATTGGGTGGTTTTGCGAGAGCGCGTTGCCGAAGGGATGCTCCCTGATGTTGGTCATCGGGTCGTGCGATGCGGGATAATGGCTTGGAAGCAATGTGTTCGATGCCGGTGACACCTGGGTTGTCGGCTGCGATGAGCTGGTTTCAGGAAGGGGAACGAGCATGGCGGCCATGAAGCCGCGGACGGGCGACGGCCCGCTCGAGGTGACCAAGGAGGGGCGGGGCATCGTCATGCGCGTTCCGCTCGAAGGCGGCGGGCGACTCGTCGTCGAGCTGACACCGCAGGAGGCCGAGGAACTCGGCGAGGCCCTCAAGAAGGTTGTCGGCTGAGCCAACGGCCCTTATTGACTTGTCACGGCCCCGGCGGGCGGTGCGTACACGATACGTGCCGTGCTCCGGGGCCGTGCCGTTGCCCGGCTCCGGCCGTTGGACACGGCGGGCGGGCCCGGACATCGGCACGCCCCGCGGCCCTCAGCCGCGCTTGACCGCGCACAGCAGGCCGTCGCCGACCGGCAGCAAGGAGGGCACCAGTACGCTGCTCTCCCTTATGGCGCGCAGCAGCTCGCGCAACCGCAGAACTTCCGTGGGCTGGACCGCGGAGTCGACGGTGCGGCCGTCCGCGAAGACGCCCTCGAAGCAGACCAGGCCGCCGGGCCGCAGCAGCCGCAACGATTCAGCGAGATAGTCCAGGCACTCCATGCGGTCGCCGTCACAGAAGACCAGGTCGTAGCCGCCGTCGGCGAGGCGCGGCAGGACGTCCAGGGCGCGCCCCGGGATGCAGCGGGCGCGGTTGCCCGCGAAGCCGGCGGCACGGAAGGCCTGCTTGGCGAACTGCTGGCGCTCCGGTTCCAGGTCGACGGTGGTCAGTACGCCGTCGGGGCGCATCCCGTGCAGCAGGAAGATCCCGGACACGCCCGTGCCCGTACCGATCTCGGCGACCGCCTTGGCGTCCGCGGTCGCGGCGAGCAGGCGCAGGGCGGAGCCGGTGCCGGTCGACACCGAGCGGATGCCTGCCTCGCGGGCGCGGTCACGGGACCAGCGCAGGGCGGCATCGGCCTCGTCGTCGATGGTCCCGGCGCCGTACGCCTCGGCGAATGCCAAGCTCGTCTGCCGGTTGCCGGTAATGGCCCTCTCCTGTCCCCGTAGTTGACGCAACCGTGACTGTATCCGCTGCGTGCGGGAACCCGCAGATGGGACCGGGCGTTAGGAGAGGGTGACGGGGGAGTGCGAGGGGGACGCGCTGGTGAAGACCGAGCAGGAAAAGATGCCGGACCAAATCCAGGTCAAAACTGCTTATCCGGAGCTAACGGGCGAGGTGGATATGGTAGGGGCTCTACTGGACACCACCAGAGCCACCAGGGGAGGTGCGGCTGCGGCGGGTGACCGAGGAGTGCTCCGGCGCTTCCGCAGGTCGGCCGTCGAGCCGAAATCCGTGACACACACCGCTGACCGTGCCCGCTTTGCCGACTCCGCACCTACCGCGACCTTCGCCGCAGACGCGGATGCGCAGGCGTGGACCCCTCCCTCCTGGGAGGAGATCGTCAGCACGCACAGTGCACGGGTCTACCGCCTCGCCTACCGCCTCACCGGCAATCAGCACGACGCCGAGGACCTCACCCAGGAGGTGTTCGTCCGCGTCTTCCGCTCGCTGTCGACGTACACCCCCGGCACCTTCGAGGGCTGGCTGCACCGCATCACGACCAATCTGTTCCTGGACATGGTCCGCCGCCGTCAGCGCATCCGCTTCGACGCTCTGGGTGACGACGCCGCCGAGCGGCTCCCCAGCCGCGAGCCCTCCCCGCAGCAGCACTTCAACGACACCCACTTCGACGCCGACGTGCAGCAGGCGCTGGACACCCTCGCGCCCGAGTTCCGCGCCGCCGTCGTGCTCTGCGACATCGAGGGGCTGTCCTACGAGGAGATCGCCGCCACCCTCGGCGTGAAGCTCGGCACGGTCCGCAGCCGTATCCACCGCGGCCGGTCCCACCTGCGCAAGGCGCTCAAGCACCGCGCCCCCTCGGCGCGCGGCGAGGAGCGGGAGCAGCGTGCGCTGGCTTCGGTGGCCGGTCCGGTGACGACCGGGGAGGTAGGGATCGCGTGAGCGGTACAGGCGGTCCGTCCCCCGCCGAGCAACATCTCGGCGACCGCCTCGCGGCTCTGGTCGACGGGGAGTTGGGGCATGACGCGCGCGAGCGGGTGCTCGCGCATCTCGCTACGTGCTGGAAATGCAAGGCGGAGGCCGACGCCCAGCGTCAGGTCAAGAGCGTCTTCGCCGAGACCGCGCCCCCCGGCCCGTCCGAGGGGCTGCTCGCGCGTCTGCAGGGCCTGCCGGGAGGTGATCCGGACGGCCCGGGAAGTCCGCTGGGCACCGGGAGTTTCGGCCGCCGTGACTTCGGCGCGGGCGGCGGGGCGTTCGGCTACGTCCCCACCGGTGCCCATGCCATGGCCGGGGTGCCGCCGCAGCCGCGCAGCCGTGGCTTTCGTATCCATGAGAGCGAGCAGCGGCCCGCGCCGCGACGGCGCTTCGCCTTCGCCGCGGCCGGTGCCGTCTCGCTGGCCGCGATCGCGCTCGGCGGCGCGCTCCCGCTGGAGGCGGCCGTCGACTCCCCCGGTCCCCGCGGTGACGGCGCCGGGGTCGCCAACAGCCCGCTGCGGCCGACGCCCATGGCGGGCCGGGGGCCGCATTTCGGCCATGCCGGACCGCAGGGCGGTGGCGCCCAGGAGTACGGCGCGCGGGGCGCGCAGGAGGGGCCGGTGCCGCTGAGCGGCGTCGTCACTCCTGCTCCCAGCGCCATGGGGCTGTACGCACCCATCTCCGCGCTGCCGCCGCGCGGCTCCGGGGCACCGCTGCTGCCCAGCGGCGAGATCCGGCTGAGCCCGCTGCCGGGCGCGGAGGGCCGCGCGACCACGGACCGCATGGTTCCGGTCGCCGCATCCTCCCCCTCGGCACCGCTGCGCACGGCAGGCCCCCCACTGCCTCCTCCGGAGCCCTAGAGGGTCGTGCCGGTCAGCGTGGGGCCGCACCTTCCCCGAGCCCTCGGCTGCGCGCGAGCAGGGGAGGCCCCGCGGCCTGATCCACGCTGATCGGCTGCCCCTTCGTTCCACCTACAGGTCGGTGGGGGCTGGTCGCGCGGTTCCCCGCGCCCCTTATGGGGCGCGCCCAGTGCGGCAGGCTCCGCGGTGTCCGGTGTCGCCGGTGACCGGCCCGGCCACCGGGCTCGTCGCCTCCTGCGCTGACCGGCCCCTGCGCAGGCGCGCGCGGACCTGGTTGAATCGCTATTGGGCCGCGCGCTCCCGACAGGGGTGCGGGTCCACAGGCGGCGGCGGGCCGCACGAGGCCGCGGGCGGAAACTGGGGAGAGCATGGACGAGGGGAAGGCCGCCGGGCCGAAGTCGAAGTGGTGGAACCGTCCGGGCCGCCCTCCGGCCCCGTCGGATCCCCCACCCACCGAGCCGGGCGCTGCCCCCGAGACCGCACCGGGCGCCGCCTTCGACGCCGCCCCGGGCCCTGCTGCGGAGGCGTCCGCCCCGGCCACCGAGCCGGGCGCTGCCCCCGAGACCGCACCGGGCACGGCCTCTGACGCCGTCCCCGAGCGGCCCGCGTCGTCGAGCGCCGTCCCCGAGCGGCCCGCGTCGTCGAGCGCCGTCCCCGAGCGGCCCGCGCCGTCCGCCGACGTCCCGACCACCCTCCTGAAGGCGTCCCCGCTGCCCGAGTCCGGCGCTCCCGCTGTCGAGGCCCCCGCCGCTCCCCGGCCGGGCGGCGAGGCGGCTCCTGTGGACGCGCCCCGTCCGCTGCACCCTCAGGACCCGTACGGCACACCTCCGTACGGTGATCCCGGGCCGTGGGCCCCTGCCCCGCCCGTGCAGCGCCCGACGGCCACGCCTGCCCAGGGGACGCACCTTCCGCACGCCCCACAGCCCCCGCACGCCCCACAGACCCCGTACGCCCCCGCACCGCCCGCTCCGCCGACGGGCGGTTTCCCCGCGGCGCCTGCGTCGCCGCCGCAGGCCGGTGCGTTCCCGGCGCGGCAGGCCGGGCACGAGCCGCTGGACGCGGGCCGGATGCCGGGGTTCCAGGGCGCCGATCCGCGCTCGGCCGCGCCCGCCGGCGCGTCCGCTGCTCCCGGCATGCCCGGTGCCCCCGGCGCCGTAGGCCCCGCCGTGCCGTCGCCCGGCGGTCCGCCGCAGGCGGCGCCCGCAGCGGCCTGCGGGGAGCAGTGGCGGCAGTACGACCCGTGGAACGCGCCGCTGCAGGGCGGCGCGCCGCCGGTGCAGGAGCGCAGGCGGCGCGGGCCGCTGGTGATCGGCGCGGTGGCGCTGGCGCTGCTCGCGGGCGGCATCGGCGGTGGCGTGGGCGCGTACATCGAGCGCAGCGGCGGGATGGGCGACATCCGGCTGCCGCAGGCCTCGGGGGACCAGGTCAGCCGCAGCCCCGACAGCGTGGCCGGGATCGCGCAGGCCGCGCTGCCCGGGGTGGTCACCCTGCATGTGCGGGGCAACTCCGAGCAGGGGACGGGCACCGGCTTCGTACTGAACTCCCAGGGCCACATCCTCACCAACAACCACGTGGTCGAGCCCGCCGGGCCGGGCGGCGAGATATCCGTGACGTTCAGCGGGGGCCAGACCGCCAAGGCCAAGGTGATCGGCAAGGACGGCGGCTACGACCTGGCCGTGGTCAAGGTCGAGGGCGTCTCCGGGCTGCGCCCGCTCGCCCTCGGCAACTCCGACGCGGTCCGCGTGGGCGACCCGGTCGTGGCGATCGGCGCCCCCTACGACCTCGCCAACACCGTTACCGCCGGCATCATCAGCGCCAAGCAGCGGCCCATCACCGCGGGCGGCCGCAAGGGCGACGGCAGCGACATCTCCTACGTGGACGCGCTGCAGACGGACGCGCCCATCAACCCGGGCAACTCCGGGGGCCCGCTGGTGGACTCCAAGGCGCGGGTGATCGGCATCAACAGCGCGATCCGCGCGGCCGACACCGGCTCCGGCCCCGAGGGCGGCCAGGGCGGCAGCATCGGCCTGGGCTTCGCGATCCCGATCAACCAGGGCAAGCGGGTCGCCGAGGAGCTGATCAACACCGGCCGGGCCACCCACCCGGTGATCGGCGTCACGCTGGAGATGGAGTACGACGGCGACGGTGCGCGGGTCAGCACCAAGAGCAAGGACGGCGCCTCGTCGGTCGCTCCGGGCGGACCGGGCGCCAAGGCCGGCATCAAACCGGGTGATGTCATCACAAAGGTGGATGGTCAACCGGTCCACAGCGGCGAGGAGTTGATCGTCAAGATCCGCAGTCACCGCCCGGGTGACGCACTGACGCTGACCGTCCGCCGCGACGGCGGTGAGCGCTCCGTACGGCTCACTCTCGGGTCCGCCGGCGGATGATCGTTTGCACGGTGTTGGTACGGGTGACTCCCGTACGACGCAGGGGGCCAGGTACCGTGATAGGCGGCCTGGCCCGTAGGCCGTAGACATCCCAAGGAGCTGCAAGGTGTTCTTCGACATAGGACCCCTAGAGCTGGTAGCGCTCGTGATCCTTGGGGTGCTCGTTTTCGGTCCGGACAAGCTGCCCAAGGTCATTCAGGACGTGATGGGCTTCGTCCGGAAGGTCCGGGAGTTCTCCGACAACGCCAAGCACGACATCCGCGAGGAGCTGGGCCCGGAGTTCAAGGACTTCGAGTTCGAGGACCTCAAGCCCAAGAACTTCGTGCGCAAGCACGTCCTGGAGAAGGAGGAGTACGGCCTCCAGGACATCCGCGACGGCTTCAGCCTCAAGGGCGAGATGGCCGACGTCAAGGACGCCGTCAACGGCTCCGAGGCCGCTGGTCCGGGTTCACCGGGCTCCGGCCCGAGCCTGGTCAAGGACTCCTCCGCGGGGCAGCCCGACATGTTCACCAAGCGCGAGAAGCTCCAGCCGGGCGAGCGTCCGCCCTTCGATGCCGACGCCACCTGATCCCTCGTATGCCCAACTGTGTTGACCCGTATGGCTATGCTCCCCGTGTCCGGGGTGAGGTCGCCTGAGGGGGGCGGGCCGCCCACGACGCAGGGCAACAAGGAGGCTCCGCGCAGATGGAGACGACGAGCCGGGTAGGCGCGCAGGTGGTGCCCGCCGACACCGGGCGGAAGGTCGACGGCTATCTGATGGCCGCTTTCCCGTGGTACGGCCTGGACGAGGCCTTCACGGGCCCCCGCTGGCTGATGCAGGTCGGCGCGGCGGCGGACGGCACGGTCGAGCACGGCTCGACGGGGCACGGCGAGGAGCCCACCATAAAGGTGGAGACCGTGCCCGACACCGAGCGCTTCGCGGTCGTCGTCACGGTCGCCAGCCGCCCCGTACGGCGCAGCGCCGACGGCACCGGAGTCCTGGAGGCCACCTCGGTCTCCACGGCCGCCTGGCTGGCCGGTTCCGGGCTGCTCTCGCGCACCTGGCCCTCCCAGATGGACCGGGCGCTGCGGCAGGACTGGCTGGACCAGCAGACGATGATCGCCTGGGAGCTGGCCGACGACCTCGACGGCGAGGGCTGGAACGAGCTGACGCTGCCGGTGGACGGGGTGCCCACCCGCTTCCACTACCGCGAGTCGGAGTACGGCTGGGTGCTGGCCGGATCGGCGAGCGAGGGCCCCGACGGGGTGCACATCGGCGCGTACGGGCGCGGCATGAGCGCGTACGGCCTGGGCTTCTCGGTGGTCAAGGACATCACCGTCTACACGGACTGAGCGCACGGCGCCCCGGGAGGCGATACGGGTGGGGGGGGGCGGGCCGCAGCGGCCCGCCCCCACCCGTATCCGCACCCGGCGGCTCAGAACTTGTTGCGCGGGGTGATGCCCAGCGACATGCCCGACAGGCCGCGCTGGCGGCCGCCCAGCTTCCCGGCGATCGCGCGGATCGCGGAGCCGGCGGGGGAGGTGGGGTCGGAGAGCACGACCGGCCTGCCGTCGTCGCCGCCCTCGCGCAGCCGTACGTCGATGGGGATCGAGCCGAGCACCGGCACCTGGGTGCCGGTGGTCTTCGTCAGGCCCTCGGCTACCCGCTCGCCGCCGCCGCTGCCGAAGACGTCGACCATCTCGTCGCAGTGCGGGCAGGGCAGCCCGGCCATGTTCTCGACCACGCCGACGATCTTCTGGTGGGTCTGTACGGCGATGGACCCGGCCCGCTCGGCGACCTCGGCCGCGGCCTGCTGAGGCGTCGTCACCACCAGGATCTCGGCGTTGGGGACCAGCTGGGCCACCGAGATGGCGATGTCGCCGGTGCCCGGCGGCAGGTCCAGCAGCAGCACGTCCAGGTCGCCCCAGTACACGTCCGCCAGGAACTGCTGGAGGGCGCGGTGCAGCATCGGGCCGCGCCAGACGACCGGGGCGTTGCCCGGGGTGAACATCCCGATGGAGATGACCTTCACGCCGTTCGCCGACGGCGGCATGATCATGTTCTCGACCTGGGTGGGGCGGCCCTCGGCGCCCAGCATGCGCGGCACGCTGTGCCCGTAGATGTCGGCGTCCACGACGCCCACCTTCAGGCCGTCGGCGGCCATCGCGGCCGCGAGGTTGACCGTCACCGAGGACTTGCCGACGCCGCCCTTGCCGGAGGCGACGGCGTAGACGCGGGTGAGCGAGCCGGGCTGGGCGAAGGGCACCTCGCGCTCGGTCTGGCCGCCGCGCAGCGAGGACGCCAGCTCCTTGCGCTGCTCGTCGCTCATCACGTCCAGCTCGACGGTCACACTGGTGACGCCCTCGACGCGCTCGACGGCCTCGCGGACGTTCGTGGTGATGGTCTCGCGCATCGGGCAGCCGGCGACCGTGAGGTAGACCGCGACAGATACCGCCCCGTCCGCACCGATCTCCACCGATTTGACCATGCCCAGCTCGGTGATCGGCCGGTGGATCTCGGGGTCGTTCACTGTCGCCAGTGCTTCACGCACCGCGTCTTCGGTAGCCATACAGGCATAGTACGACCGCACGAAGCGCGACCTATAGGGGCGGTGGTCGGGCGGTACGGCGCGTACTACGGGCCTCGGAAAGCCCCGTCAGCGGTCGTCTTCGTCCCGCTCCGAAGGGATCTCCGCGGGGAAGAGAACGCGCTGTTGCCGCCGGCGCTCCTCCATCTCCTTGACCAGGTCCTGGAGTTCCGAACGGATCCAGTCCCGGGTGGCCACCTCGCCCAGGCCCAGCCGCAGCGCCGCGATCTCCCGGGTGAGGTACTCGGTGTCCGCGATGGAGCGCTCGTTCTGCTTGCGGTCCTGCTCGTGGGTGACCCGGTCGCGGTCGTCCTGGCGGTTTTGCGCGAGCAGGATCAGCGGGGCCGCGTAGGAGGCCTGGAGCGAGAGCATCAGCGTCAGGAAGATGAACGGGTACTGGTCGAAGCGCAGGTGCTCGGGCGCGGAGATGTTCCACACCACCCACAGGATGATGAAGACCGTCATCCAGACGATGAAGCGGCCCGTCCCCAGAAAGCGGGCGATCTTCTCCGACAGCCGCCCGAAGGCCTCCGGGTCGTAGGCCGGCAGCAGGCTGCGGCGCGGCGCGCGCGGCATGTCCAGCCGCACCCGGGGGCGGCCCTGCGCGCGCGTGCGGTCCTTGGCGCCGTCGCGCTCCTCAGTTGCCATGCCGGTCCTCCCCGCTCGTATCCGCCCTGGCCCCGGCCGCCCGGGGGTGCGCACCGGGTGCCCCGTGCAGCTCCGTCTCCCGCCAGTCCTCCGGCAGCAGATGGTCCAGTACGTCGTCCACCGTCACCGCGCCCAGCAGCGAGCCGCTCTCGTCCACGACAGGGGCCGCGACCATGTTGTACGTGGCCAGATAGCGGGTCACCTCCGGCAGCGGGGTGTCCGGCGGCAGCGGCGGCAGATCGCTGTCCACGATCGAGCTGACGAGGGTGAACGGCGGGTCCCGCAGCAGCCGTTGGAAGTGCACCAGGCCCAGATACTTGCCGGTCGGCGTCTCGTCGGGCGGCCGGCACACGTACACCTGGGCCGCCAGCGAGGGGGAGAGGTCCGGGTCGCGCACCCGCGCCAGCGCGTCCGCGACCGTCGCGTCCGGGCGCAGCACGATCGGCTCGGTGGTCATCAGACCGCCCGCCGTACGCTCCTCGTACGCCATCAGACGGCGTACGTCGGCGGCGTCGTCCGGCTGCATCAGGGTCAGCAGCCGCTCCTTCTCCTCCTCCGGGAGCTCGGAGAGCAGGTCGGCGGCGTCGTCCGGGTCCATCGCCTCCAGGACGTCGGCGGCCCGCTCCTCCTTGAGCTTGCCCAGGATCTCCACCTGGTCGTCCTCGGGCAGCTCCTCCAGGACGTCGGCGAGCCGGTCGTCGTCCAGGGCGGCGGCGACCTCGGTGCGCCGTTTGGGCGGCAGATGGTGCAGCGCGCTGGCCAGGTCCGCGGGCCGCAGCTGCTCGAAGGTGGCCAGCAGGTTCTCCGCGCCCTGCCCGTGCTCCTCCAGGGAGAAGCCGGTGACCGCCGACCACTCCACCGTCAGGGTCTCCCCCTTGCGGCGCAGCGCCCCGCCCTTGCCCTTGCGGACGAAGACCTTGTCGATCTCCCAGTCGCGGCGGGCGGGCAGCTGGGTGATGCCGATGTCCAGGACGGTGACCTCCTCTCCCGGCTCTCCCGAGGCCACCAGCCGCACCCGCCGGTCCAGCAGTTCGCCCAGGACCAGGGTCTCGCTGGCGCGCTGCTCGAAGCGCCGCATGTTGACCACGCCGGTGGTGATCACCTGGCCGGATTCCACCCCCGTCACCCGGGTCATCGGCAGGAAGATCCGGCGCCGGCTGATGACCTCCACGACCAGCCCGAGCAGGCGCGGCGGGCGCCCGCCCACCCGGAGCACGGCCACCAGGTCCCTGACCCGTCCGACCTGGTCACCGTTGGGGTCGAAGACAGCGACGCCGGAGAGATGGGAGACGAACACCCGGGGGGTCGTCACCGCCATACCGAGTCCCTCCCTTTCTTCGTCCACGGGCCGTGGGAACTTCCGTACGGACTCCGTGCAAATAAGGACAGATATATATGACTATGCGGCCGTAATTCGGGTTCAGGCTAGCGTGCCCCGGTCGGTGCTGCTCCGGCGGAAAGGTCCGTACGGTGACCGGCGGTGTCCGTCCGCCTCTCCTCCGAAAGACGTGCGCGGCACGGGTACGCTGCCCTACTGATGTCGAGGTCACCCGCATCAGGAGGCAGAGCCGACGTGACTGCATTCCCCCTGGGAGTCCCCTCGGGGACGAGCCCGTGCCCCCCGACCAGTGTGCGCCGTGTGCGGCGGACGGTGTGGGTGGGGGCGGTGTGCGCGGGGCTGGCCGCGGCGCTGGCCGGGTGTGCCGTGGAGGATCCGGACGCCCATACCAACGGCGTGGGGAAGCTGCCCGCGGAGAAGATCCAGTCCAAGGCGCGGGCGGCCGCCGAGTCGGCGGAAACGGTCCACCTCTCGGGCAACGTCGTCAGCCAGGGGACGACGTACAAACTCAACATGCAGCTCGCCAAGGACGGCGCCAAGGGTGAACTCTCCACCAAAGCGGCCACCTTCCAGCTGCTGCGGGTCGGGCGGGATCTGTACCTGAAGGCCGATGCCCAGTTCTGGGCCGGGGAGAAGAAGGCGGGGCGGCCCGCGGAGTCCGGCAGGCCCGACGAGGCCGCCGCGGCCAAGCTCGACGGCAAGTACGTCAAGGTGCCTTCCTCCGATCCCGTCTACAAGCGCTTCAGCGGCTTCACGGACAAGGGCGTGCTGCTGGGCAGCCTGCTCGGGCTGCACGGCAAGCTGGCGACCGGCGACCGCGGCACCTTCGGCGGCACCCGTACGATCCGTATCTCCGGCGACGCGGGCGCGGGCGGCACCCTGGACGTCTCCCTGGAGGGCAAGCCCTATCCGCTGCGGCTGCAGCGGGCGGGCGGCGCGGGCGTGGTCCAACTCGCCGACTGGGGAAAGGGCGTGGACCTCCAGGCACCGCAGGAGGACCAGGTCGTGGACTACGGACAGCAGATCACCGGCGGCGGGACCTGAGCGACACCTTCTAGCCCTTGCGGCCGCGGCGCAGCAGCTTGGGCAGGGCGGCCGGGACCGGGTGCCGGGTGGTGGCCGGGGTCGGCAGCGGGGGAGCGGCGTGCGAGTCCTCGGGCATGTCGCCCGGGCGCTGGGCCGCGGGGCCGGTGGGTGCCAGGCGCAGGACCCGGCTCCGCTGCGCCCAGCGCCGGGTCATCTGCTCCGCGTCCGGTGCGTTGAGCCGCTTGCCCTTCAGCTCGTCGACCGCCGCCCGCCAGGGCTCCGACTCCGGCGCGAGCTCGTGGACCGCCGCCTGCCAGCGGACCAGCCGGCCGCCCTTGTCCTTGCTGCGTACGGTGACGGTGGCGGCGGCGCCGTCGGTGAGCCCGAGTCCGTCCAGCGGCTGCTCGCCGCCGTCGCCGACCAGGCAGGCCGCGCCGTCGTGCCAGACGTGCCACAGCGCGCGCGCCAATCCGGCCGGTCCCTGGACCCAGATGAGACCGGACTTCTTGGTGGCCTCCTCGATGAGCGTCTGGTCCAGCAGCGCCTGCGACACGGTGTCCGTCATGGGCGCCAGCCTAATGAAGCGCTGCACGGAGCGTCCTACAGCCACCCGTTTCTCTTGAAGCCGCGGTGGATGCCGAAGCAGATCGCGGCCGTGACCAGGAGCACCGCCGGGTAGCCGAACTTCCACTTCAACTCCGGCATGTACGTGAAGTTCATGCCGTAGATACCGGCGATCATCGTCGGGACGGCGAAGATCGCGGCCCACGCGGTGATCTTGCGCATGTCCTCGTTCTGCGCGACGGCGGCCTGCGCCAGGTTGGCCTGGAGGATGGAGTTGAGCAGGTCGTCGAAGGACAGCACCTGCTCGCTGACCCGCGCCAAGTGGTCGGCCACATCGCGGAAGTACTTCTGGATGTCGGAGTCGATCAGCCGCATCGGGCGCTCGCTGAGCAGCTGCATCGGCCGCAGCAGCGGCGACACCGCCCGCTTGAACTCCAGCACCTCACGCTTGAGTTGGTAGATCCGCCCGGCGTCGCCGCCGCGCGGGGAGCCGCCCTTGGCCGCGTCGCCCTTGGCGGAGGTACGGCCGTTGGTGCCCGAGCTGAAGACGTCGATCTCGACCTCGTCGATGTCGTCCTGGACGGCGCCCGCGACCGCGATGTAGCCGTCCACGACCTGGTCGGCGATGGCGTGCAGCACCGCGGAGGGGCCCTTGGCCAGCAGCTCGGGGTCGTCCTGGAGGCGGTGGCGCAGGGCGCGCAGCGAGCCCTGCCCGCCGTGCCGCACGGTCACGATGAAGTCCCGCCCCGTGAAGCACATCACCTCGCCGGTCTCCACGACCTCGCTGGTCGCGGTCAGCTCGGCGTGCTCGACGTAGTGGACGGTCTTGAAGACGGTGAACAGGGTGTCGTCGTAGCGCTCCAGCTTGGGGCGCTGGTGGGCGTGCACGGCGTCCTCGACGGCGAGCGGGTGCAGCCCGAACTCGGCCGCGATACCGGCGAATTCGGACTCGCTGGGCTCGTGCAGCCCGATCCAGGCGAAGCCCCCCTCGGTCCGAACGCTCGCCATCGCCTCGGCGGGGGTGCAGTGGTCGCCGACCCGGCGGCCGTCCCGGTAGACCGCGCAGTCCACGATCGCGCTGTTCGCGCAGGCCGTGCCGCGCGCCGAGGCGTAGGGGTACGGGGTGCTCTCGCGCCGCCGGGAGGTGCTGACGGCGGCGCGCAGGTCACGGATCATCGACATGGCAGGCTCCTTCACGGGCCGGCCGTCAGCCGCGGGGCGCAACGCTGCCCGGAACGTGGACGTACGAGGCGTCTTTGGCCGTACGTCCGCAAAGCGGACGGCGCTCGATGCGTTGGTGCTGACGGCAGTTCGCAGAAAAAACACGGAATCGGGAGTCGAAGGTGCTCTTCCGCCATCTGCTGCGCGCGAGAAGGGACTTCACGTGTTTCCCCGCCGGGCGGTGGGGTACGGAAGCTCTCGGATCAGGAGAGTCGTGACGCGCGTGGGATGACAGGAGAACTGTCGGTACTGCACGGTCGACTAGGATCCACCGCAGTCCCACCTCCTCCGGCCGGTCCCCGCTGAGGGACGACGTATTTCCCTGACCAGACGGCAAGGCTATCAGCCGACAGAAGCGTTACGGCGCCGCTTTGCATGTTTGATACGAGCCATATGCTCGGCGCATGTCTGACGTTCTTGAGCTGGTCGAGGCCCGGTTGCTCACCGCCCTGGGTGAGCCGGACGCGCGCGCCGCGGTCACCTTCCTGGGTACGGACCGCATCGAGGTGCTGCGCTTCGTCGACGAGTCCGCCGAGGGCGGTCCGCTGGTGCGCTACGCGACGCTCGGGATGTCCGCACAGCCCATGTCCGACCCCACCGCTGTTCTGGCCGACCCTCTGCGCGGCCCGCGCGCCGAGCTCGTACTGACGGTGCGGGCCGGGCGGGCCGACACCGACAAGGCGCTCCGCCCGCTCGCCGTACTCGCCGCCTCGCCGCAGGTCGAGGGCCTGATCGTGGCACCGGGCGCCTCCTTGGACGTGGGTGAACCGCTGTGGCCCGGCGCCCCGTTCACCTCCGTACTGGTCGCCGAGTCCGGCGGGCTCATCGAGGACCTTGAGCTGGACGAGCCGATGGAGGCGGTCCGCTTCCTGCCGCTGCTGCCGATGACGGCCAACGAGGCCGCCTGGAAGCGGGTGCACGGCGCGGGGGCCCTGGAGGAGCGGTGGCTGCGGCACGGGACGGATCTGCGCGACCCGCTGCGGGGCGGGGTTTCGCTGGCGTGAACGCCGCGCGGTGAGGAAGGGAGCCGGGTGCGCCCGGCGCGCCGCGCCGCTCTCGCCGCCCCGTCTCCCGTCCGTACTGCATCGTGCTCAGCGATTCCGGTCGTACGGGACCGTCACCGGCCGTCTTCCTCGAACGACTGACCGATGATGGATTTCCGGCTGCGTCGGGTGCCGCCTCCCATTGGGTGATCGTCCTTGACGCGGCGGCGGGGCTGGAGGACCGTTGGGCCCTATGAGGGGCGAACCCAGTTGCCCGAAGTGCGGTGGCCGGGTGCGGGCGCCCGGTCTCTTCGCCGATTCCTGGCAGTGCGGCGTGCACGGCACCGTGCACCCCCTGCAGCCGGTCGTCCCGCCGAGCGTCGAAGCGCTGGCCGTGGTGGTGCGCCGCGCCCGGGTGCCCGTATGGATGCCGTGGCCGCTGCCGGTCGGCTGGCTGTTCACCGGAGTGGCCTGCGCGGGCGACGACCGCGGCGGCGGCCGGGCCACCGCGGTGGCCTGCTCGGGCCCTGGACCGCTCGGCGGACCCGGTGAACTCCTGCTGGTGGCCGAGGAGTTGGGCGTCGGGCTCGGCGCGCGCTACGCGGGCATCGACGGCCCTGACCCCGGCCCGTACATGTGCGTCGACAAGCCGCCGCACACCAAGGTGCTCGCCGCGGGGCGGCCGACGCCGATGTGGCACGTCGAGGGCGCCCCCGGCGATCGCGCGGTCTTCGCGGGCGAGGCGCGCGGGCTGTGGCTGTGGGCGGTGGCCTGGCCCGAGCAGTCCGGGCTGCTGATGTACGACGAGCTGGTGCTGACCGACCTGCGGGACGCCGGCGCCGAGGTGGACCTGCTGCCCTGCGGGGCGCTCTCGCCGCGGATCCTGTCGTGAGGCAGGGCCGCCCGGGCGGGCGGCGGCGCAGGTCAAGGGGGCGCGCGGACGGCGGGAGCATGTTCGAGGGCCCGTTATCCTTCAGAGGTCCCTCGTGTCCCTGCGGCCAAGTCTGGAGTCAGCGTCGTGCGCATCGATCTGCACACCCACTCCACGGCCTCGGACGGTACGGACACCCCGGCCGAGCTGGTGCGCAACGCCGCCGCTGCCGGACTGGACGTCATCGCGCTGACCGACCACGACACCGTGCGCGGCCACGCCGCGGCCAGGGCCGCGCTGCCGCGGGGGCTGACGCTGGTCACCGGCGCCGAGCTGTCCTGCCGCCTGGACGGCATCGGCCTGCACATGCTGGCGTACCTCTTCGACCCCGAGGAGCCGGAGCTGGCGCGCGAGCGCGAGCTGGTGCGCGACGACCGGGTGCCGCGGGCGCAGGCCATGGTGGGCAAGCTGCGCGAGCTGGGCGTGCCCATCAGCTGGGAGCAGGTCGCGCGGATCGCCGGCGACGGCTCCGTCGGACGGCCGCACGTCGCCGCCGCCATGGTCGAGCTGGGGGTCGTCGAGAGCGTCTCCGACGCCTTCACCGAGCAGTGGCTCGCCAACGACGGGCGGGCCTACGTCGCCAAGCACGAGCTCGACCCCTTCGAGGCGATCCGGCTGGTCAAGGCCGCCGGCGGGGTCACCGTCTTCGCGCACCCGCAGGCGCTCAAGCGCGGGCAGTGTGTGCCCGAGAGCGCGATAGCCGAGCTGGCCGCGGCCGGGCTGGACGGTATCGAGGTCGACCACGAGGGCCACGACGAGGCGACGCGCCGACGGCTGCGTTCCCTCGCCGGTGATCTGTCGTTGCTGACCACCGGCTCCAGCGACTACCACGGCAGCAACAAGACCGTGCGCCTGGGCGAGTACACCACCGATCCCGAGATCTACGGCGAGATCGTGCGCCGCGCGACCGGCGCCTTCCCCGTGCCCGGCGCGGGCGGCTGAGCCTGCCTTCGCGTCCGGGACACCGGCGGGCCTAGAGGCCGCGCCGCTCCCGTTTCGCCCATCCGCGCGCTCGCGCAGCAGCGAGCGACGCGTCTTCGCTCCCTCGTACCACCTCCCGCAAGGCCATCACTGTGTTCGACTTCGCTGTCTTCAGCACCCTCTTCGTCACGCTGTTCGTCATCATGGACCCCCCGGGGATCATCCCGATCTTTCTCGCGCTGACCTCCGGCCGCCCGGTCAAGGTCCAGCGCAAGATGGCCTGGCAGGCCGCCACCGTCGCCTTCTGCGTCATCGCCGTCTTCGGCCTGTTCGGCCAGGAGATCCTGGGGCGGCTGCACATCACGCCGCCCGCGCTGATGATCGCGGGCGGGCTGCTGCTCCTGCTCGTCGCGCTCAGCCTGCTGACCGGCAAGTCCGAGCAGCCGACCCAGACCAAGGACGTCAATGTGGCGCTGGTGCCGCTGGGCATGCCGCTGCTGGCCGGGCCCGGGGCGATCGTGGCGGTGATCCTCGCGGTGCAGAAGGCCGAAGGGGTCAGCGGTCAGCTCTCGGTGTGGACGGCGATCGCCGCCATCCACGTGGTGCTGTATCTGGTGATGCGCTTCTCGCTGGGGATCATCCGCGTGATCAAGGACGGCGGTGTGGTGCTGGTGACGCGGCTGGCGGGCATGATGCTCTCGGCGCTGGCCGTGCAGCAGATCATCAACGGCATCACGCAGGTGGTCCAGGGCGTCTGACCCGCACCGCGCGCGGATGTGCGAAGCGCCCCGTACGACTCGCTCGGACGAGTCGGGCGGGGCGCGTCGCGCGTCGGTCACCGGCAGCGCGCTGCCGGGGCGCGCTCAGCTGTTGACGGGTTCGGCCGGGCGGATGTAGATGCGCTGGCCGACGGCTGCGGCCTGCTGCACGATCCGGTTGACGGAGGCGGCGTCCACGACGGTGCTGTCCACGGCGGTGCCGTCGACGTCGTCCAGTCGCATGATCTCGAAGCGCATACGGCTTCTCCCTTCGTCGGATCCTCCTGCGGAGAACTCTTGATGTGCTTTACGTGGCTTCACATGGCTTCGCTGCCAGGCGTTCCGTATGAGTACAACGACATGCTGCCTGCAATCATTCCCTACGCTAAAGAAATTTTTCGGCCGTCTAAGTACTCGCGCGTACTGAGACCGGTTGTGTCCGGAGAGTGACCGACCGGACAATGGGACCCGTATGAACGACGTCCAGCCCACGGGCCCCAGTGACCTCGCCGCCATCGCGGCCGGCATCGAGCGCACCAACGAGCTGCTCACCCGGGTGCTCGCCGAGGTCGCCACCACCCCGTCCACCCACGCCGCCTTCGTGGACGCGGGGTATGTCTACGCCGCGGCCGGGCGCCTGGTGGCCGGCACGGAGGACCGCAAGGCCTTCGACCTGGACGCCGAAGGGATCATCGAGGCCTTCATCGACAAGGCACGCACGATCTTTCCGGACAGCAGGCTGCTGCGGGTCTACTGGTACGACGGCGCCCGGCGCCGCATCCACACCATGGAGCAGCAGTCCATCGCCGAGCTGCCCGACGTCAAGGTCCGGCTCGGCAACCTCAACGCCAACAACCAGCAAAAGGGCGTCGACTCCCTCATCCGTACGGATCTGGAGTCCCTGGCCCGGCACCGCGCCATCAGCGACGCGGTGCTCATCGGCGGAGACGAGGACCTGGTCTCGGCGGTCGAGGCCGCCCAGGGGTACGGCGCGCGGGTGCACCTGTGGGGCATCGAGGCCGTCGACGGGCGCAACCAGGCCGAGCCGCTGCTGTGGGAGGTCGACAGCCAGCGCACCTTCGACCTGGAGTTCTGCAAGCCGTATGTGAGCCGGCGCACGGCACACGACCACGGCGAGGGCTGCGCGGGCCTGGCCGAGGGCATGACCGCGCCCTCCCGCGAGGAGGTGCGCTTCGTGGGCGCGCAGGTCGCGGCGCAGTGGCTGGCCGCGCGCGGGCGCGAGTGGGTGGCCGAGCTGCTGCCCGGCCACCCCTATCTGCCCGGCACCGTCGACCAGGAGCTGCTGACGGCCGCGGAGGCGCTGCTGCGCCACTCGCTGCGGGGGCACGCGGGGCTGCGGCGGGTGCTGCGGGACGGGTTCTGGGAGCACGTGCAGGCGCAGTACTGATCGCTGCGGGGCGCTGCGGGGCGCTGCGGGGCGCTGCGCTGGGCCTGGCCGTCTGGGTGCTCTGCTGGCGGTCGGGTATGCGCCGCGGGCCGGTGGGGGCTGGTCGCGCAGTTTCCCGCGCCCCTTATGGGGCGCTTCGCCAGAAGGCTGCCAGGGCTGTGGCGGTTTCTGTGGGGCGTTCGGCGTTGGGGGAGTGTTCGGCGCCCTGGATGACGGTGCGGCGGGCGTCGAGGCGTTCGGCCATGGCGTCCATCCAGGGGGTGGGCCAGGCGTAGTCGACGGTGCCGGACAGGACGTGCTTGGGGAGCGGGACGGCCGCGAGGCGGTCCACGAGGTCCGGTTCCTCGGTCATCTGCCGCCCGGTGACGGACAGTTGCTCGGGGACGGTGTTCATCCAGCGGCGGTGCAGGAAGCGCGCGGTGTCGGGCGGGGTGGCCGCGTCCGCCGCCTCCGGGGGGTCCAGGGCGCGCATCGCCTGCCAGACCCCCTCCATGTCCATGGTGGCCAGCGCCTGGCGCAGCATCCGGACGCGGGCCTGCTGGGGCTCGGCGATGGCGGCGGGGCCCGAACTCATCAGCGTCAGGGAGCGGAAGGGGGCGGCGTCCAGGAGGACGGCGGCGCGGGAGAGCAGGCCGCCCAGCGAGTGCCCGAGCAGATGCACCGGGCCGGCGCCCAGCGCGCGTGCCTGGGCGAGGATGTCCAGCGCCAACTCGCCCTGTGCGTAAGCCTGTTCATCGCGCGGGCCGGGGCTCTCGTGCTGGCCTCGGCCGTCCACGGCCACGGCGCGGAAGCCGGCCGCGGCCAGCGGTTCGAGGAGGGCGATGAAGTCCTCCTTGCTGCCGGTGAAGCCCGGCACGAGCAGGGCGAGACCGTGCGGCCGGCCGTCGGGCCGGGCGTCGTGCACGGCGAACTCGCCGCGGTCGGTGGTGAGTCGGTACGCACGCGCGCACGGCGGCAGAGTGAGAAAGGGCGGCCTGCTCATGCGTCGAGGCTATCGAGGCCGCGACGGGCACCGGCCACGGGTACCGGCCCGTACGCCGAACGGCCCGGCCCCCGCACGCAGCGGGGACCGGGCCGTTCGAGCCGGTGTGGATCAGCCCTCGACCGGAGCCTCGGCGGCAGCGGTCTTCTTGGCCGCCGCCTTACGGGTCCGGCGCGGCTTGGCCTCGGCCTCCTCCGCGGGGGCCTCCGCCTTCTTGGCGGCGGTCTTGCGTGTACGGCGCGGCTTGGCAGGGGCCTCGGCCTCGGCCTCGGGCGTGGTGCCCTCGGCGGTGTCGAGCGCGGCTTCCGCCTTCTTGGCGGCGGCCGTCTTGCGCGTACGGCGCGGCTTGGCGGGAGCCTCGGCCTCCGGAGCGGAGGCCTCGACGGCGGCCTGTGCCGTGGCGTCCGCGGCCGCGGGGGCCTCGGCCTTCTTGGCGGCGGTCTTGCGGGTGCGCCGCGGCTTGGCCTCGGCCTCGGGCGCGGTGCCCTCGGCGGTGTCGACGGCGGCTTCCGCCTTCTTGGCGGCGGTCTTGCGTGTACGGCGCGGCTTGGCAGGGGCCTCGGCCTCGGCCTCGGGCGTGGTGCCCTCGGCGGTGTCGAGCGCGGCCTCGGCCTTCTTGGCGGCGGCCGTCTTGCGCGTACGGCGAGGCTTGGCGGGAGCCTCGGCCTCGGCCTCCGGAGCGGAGACCTCGACGGCGGCCTGCGCCTTGCGCGCGGCGGCCTCGGCCGCGACGCGTGCCGCGGCCTTCTCCGCCGTCTCGAAGGAGACGGTCTCCTCGACCGGGGTGACCACCCTGCGCGCACGGCGACGCGGCTTGGCGGGGGCCTCCTCCACGGCCTGCGGCGCGCTGGGCGCCACGGCCTCGGTCACGGCGGTCTCCGCCTTGGCGGCGCCGCGGGTGCGACGGCGCGGCTTGGCGGGGGCCTCGGCCACCGCCTCCGCCGGAGCCTGGACGGTGTCGGCCACCGCAGCCTCGGCCGTGGTCACGGCCGCCTCGGCGCGGTCGGCGCCGCGGGTACGACGGCGGCGCGGCTTGGCCGGGGCCTCCGTGCTCGCGGCGTCCACCGGAGCGACGGCCTGAGCCGCGGCCTCGGACGGCGCGGTCACGGCCTCGGCGGCCGTCGCCTGCGGCGCGTACGCCGAGGCACCGCTGCGGGTACGGCGGCGACGGCGCGGCTGACGCGGACCGGCAGCGCTGTCGCTCCCGGCGGACGTGCCCTCGGCGGCGTCCAGGGAGGCGGTCGCCTCCGCGGAGGCGGCGGCACCCTCGACGGGCGCGCCGCTGCGGGTGCGGCGGCGGTTGCGCGGGGTACGGGTGCGCGCGGGGCGCTCCTCCTCGCGGGCCGGCTGCGCGGGACGGCCACCGCGTCCGCCACGGCCGCGTCCGCCGGTCTCGCCCAGGTCCTCGATCTCCTCGGCGGCCAGCCCGGCGCGGGTGCGCTCGGCGCGCGGCAGTATGCCGGTGGTGCCCTCGGGGATGTGCAGCAGCTCGTAGAGGTGCGCGGAGGTGGAGTAGGTCTCCTCCGGGTCGTTGAAGGGCAGGTCCAGCGCCTTGTTGATCAGCTGCCAGCGCGGGATGTCGTCCCAGTCCACCAGCGTGACGGCGGTGCCCTTGGCGCCCGCGCGGCCGGTGCGGCCGATGCGGTGCAGATAGGTCTTCTCGTCCTCGGGGGACTGGTAGTTGATGACGTGGGTGACGCCCTCGACGTCGATGCCGCGGGCCGCGACGTCGGTGCACACCAGGACGTCGACCTTGCCGTTGCGGAAGGCGCGCAGCGCCTGCTCGCGGGCGCCCTGGCCGAGGTCGCCGTGGACCGCGCCGGAGGCGAAGCCGCGCCGGGCGAGCTGGTCGGCGATGTCGGCGGCGGTGCGCTTGGTACGGCAGAAGACCATCGCCAGCCCGCGGCCCTCGGCCTGCAGGATGCGGGAGACCATCTCCGGCTTGTCCATGGAGTGCGCGCGGAAGACGTGCTGGGTGGTGTTGGCTACGGTCTGGCCCTCGTCGTCCGGCGCGGTGGCGCGGATGTGGGTGGGCTGGGACATGTAGCGGCGGGCCAGCGAGATGACCTGGCCCGGCATGGTCGCCGAGAACAGCATGGTCTGCCGCTTGGCCGGCAGCTGCTGGATGATCTTCTCGACGTCGGGGAGGAAGCCGAGGTCCAGCATTTCGTCGGCCTCGTCCAGCACCAGGGTGCGGACGTGCGAGAGGTCCAGCTTCTTCTGGCCGGACAGGTCCAGCAGACGGCCGGGGGTGCCGACGACGACGTCGACGCCCTTCTTCAGCGCCTCGACCTGCGGCTCGTAGGCACGGCCGCCGTAGATCGAGAGCACCCGCACGTTACGGACCTTGCCGGCGGTGAGCAGGTCGTTGGTGACCTGCTGGCACAGCTCGCGGGTGGGGACGACCACGAGCGCCTGCGGGGCGTCGGTCAGCTGCTCGGGCCTGGCCCGGCCGGACTCGACGTCGGCGGGGACGGTGACGACCTCCAGCAGCGGCAGGCCGAAGCCCAGCGTCTTGCCGGTGCCGGTCTTGGCCTGGCCGATGACGTCGGAGCCGGAGAGGGCCACCGGGAGCGTCATCTCCTGGATGGGGAACGGGGACGTGATACCGACGGCCTCCAGGGCCTCGGCGGTCTCGGGGAGAATCCCGAGCTCTCGGAACGTCGTAGACAGGATGCTTGCCTCTTCTGTGAGACGCGACGCGAGGCGGCGAAGGGGGTCGTACCGTGCCAGCGCACTCGCCCTCGTACCGCTACGTACGCAAGGGGTCGTACTCGGACCGGCGTTGTGCGGCCGGATGGCGCGGGACCACTGCCTTCGCTCAAGCACACGTGCCGCGAGCGGGTCCCTCCTGCTGTGCGTACCTCTCGTACGCGCCGCATGGGAGGGCGGTCGGGTTGGAGCCGATCGGGCCACCGACCGGGCATCCGCATTCGTGGAACAGCCCACTGAATACTCAGCTGCATGCTCAGCTACTCGGCGGGCGCATTACCACTGTACCCCGGATGCGTGCATGTGTGTCCGGGCAATCGTTCGGACCGATGGGGCGCGAGTGGCTGACCAGGGGCTTCCTTGTGTTGCGTGGCGAGCTATTGTGCGCTCCATGGAGACGCCTGACAACGCCGCCGCTGACGCCGCCGAAGCCACCACAGCCCAGGAACACACCGGGATCGCCGCCCAGGACTGGGACACGGCATCCGCAGAACCGCAGTACCGCGCCGCGGTGATCGACCTGCTCGGTGCGCTCGCGTACGGCGAACTGTCCGCTTTCGAGCGACTCGCGGAGGACGCGAAACTGGCGCCGACCATGGACGACAAGGCGGAACTGGCCAAGATGGCCTCGGCCGAATTCCACCATTTCGAGCGTCTGCGGGACCGCCTCGCGCAGATCCAGGCCGAGCCGAACGAGGCCATGGAGCCCTTCGCGGCAGCGCTGGACGAGTTCCACCGCCAGACCGCGCCCTCGGACTGGTTGGAGGGCCTGGTCAAGGCCTATGTCGGCGACTCGATCGCTTCCGACTTCTACCGCGAGGTGGCGGCCCGGCTGGACTCCGACACCCGTGACCTGGTGCTGGGCGTGCTGGACGACACGGGCCACGCGTCCTTCGCGGTGGAGAAGGTACGGGCCGCCATCGAGGCCGAGCCGCGGGTCGGCGGGCGCCTGGCGCTGTGGGCGCGGCGCCTGATGGGTGAGGCGCTCTCGCAGGCCCAGCGGGTGGTGGCCGAGCGGGACTCGCTGTCCACGATGCTGGTGGGGGGCGTGGCCGACGGCTTCGACCTGGCCGAGGTCGGGCGGATGTTCTCGCGGATCACTGAGGCGCACACCAAGCGGATGGCTGCGCTGGGCCTGGCCGCGTAAGCGGCTCGCTGCGCTGTGCCGGGGACGGTTTGCCGCCGCGGGCCGGTGGGGGCCGGTCGCGCAGTTCCCCGCGCCCCTAAAGAATGCGCAGTTCCCCGCGCCCCTGAAAAGAGCGCGCAGTTCCCCGCGCCCCTGAAGGGGTGCGGGGTTATGCCGTGGCTGATCGGCGGAGGCGGGGGTCGCGGGGGTGGGGGCGGTCGCGGTGGGCCAGGAGGGAGAGCAGGGCCGTGCCGACGCCGAGGGCGATGAGGAGGACCTGGAGGGTGTGGCCGGGGCCGAGGATGGTGTGTGCCAGCAGGGCGCCGAAGAGCGCCGCGACCGGGCCCGTGGCCAGTGCCAGAGGGCGGGCGGGGAAGCGGCGCGGGAGCCGCTGTGTGGCGGCAAGGGCGATGGCGAATCCGACGATCACCGAGCCGAGTGCTTCCCAGACCATGGCGATTCCCTCCCGCGTGTCCTGACCGGTTGTGATGACGCAAATCGGTCGTAGGCGGTCGTACCCAGCGGGTGTTACGGGCAACCCTCGCGAAGATGAACAGTGTCAGATGCGGCGAACGGCCCGGAGAGAGGCTCTCCGGGCCGTTCGTGGCTGGTGCTGCGAGGCTGCTCAGACCGCGCCGAATCCGACCTTGCGGACCGTCGGCTCGCCGATCTCCACATAGGCCAGCCGGTCGGCCGGGACCAGGACCTTGCGGCCGTGGTCGTCCACGAGGCTCAGCAGCTGCGACTTGCCGCCCAGCGCATCGGCCACCGCGCGCTCGACATCCTCGGCAGACTGCCCGCTCTCCAGAACGATCTCGCGGGGCGCGTGCTGCACGCCGATCTTGACCTCCACGGCTTTTGTCCCTCCGACGGTCAGTTGGGGTGCGCGGCGATCCGCGCCGTACGCAGCACACATTAGCCCGGTACGGCGATGTTCAGGACGCCGTGGACCACGCCAGCAGCGAACACGGACGGGCCCCGGTGAACGCGACCGCGCGGTCAGTGGCCGTCGATGCCGTGCAGCGGGAAGCCCGCGATGCCCCTCCAGGCCAGCGAGGTCAGCAGCTGTACCGCCGTCTCGCGCGGCACGGCGCTCTCGGAGGAGAGCCAGTAGCGGGCCACGACCTGCGAGACGCCGCCCAGGCCCACCGCCAGCAGCATCGACTCGTCCTTGGACAGGCCGGTGTCCTCGGCGATGACCTCGCTGATCGCCTCGGCGCACTCCAGGGAGACCTTGTCCACGCGCTCGCGCACCGCGGGCTCGTTGGTCAGGTCGGACTCGAAGACCAGACGGAAGGCGCCGCCCGGGTCCTCGACGTAGGCGAAGTAGGCGTCCATGGTCGCCGCGACGCGCTGCTTGTTGTCGGTCGTGGAGGCCAGGGCCGTACGGACCGCGTGCAGCAGGGACTCGCAGTGCTGGTCCAGCAGCGCCAGGTAGAGATCGAGCTTGCCCGGGAAGTGCTGGTAGAGCACCGGCTTGCTGACGCCGGCCCGCTCGGCGATGTCGTCCATCGCCGCCGCGTGGTACCCCTGCGCGACGAAGACTTCCTGGGCGGCGCCCAGAAGCTGGTTGCGCCGGGCTCGGCGTGGCAGGCGTGTGCCCCGCGGACGCGCCGCCTCGGTCTGCTCGATGGCGCTCACGCTGCCTCCCAGGTGTTGTTCCCTACGCGGCCCGCCTCACATGGCATGCCGCGCCCGCCATCGTACTTTTGGGTAACCCGGCTGTGCGTGGTCCCAGCCGAGAAAATCTGCCCGCAAGCGCTGTGGGAAACCCACAGAAAACCCGACATAGCAGGTATGCGGGCGGTCGCGGTCATCGGTAGTCGTCTTCGTCGAGGTCGACGACCCTGGCCTGCTCGGCCACATCGGCCGCGTCGGCGGCGGACGGGTCGAAGGCCTCGACGGGGTCGTCGTGGTGCTGTGCGAGTTCCGCGTGCTGTTCGGCGGCGTCGGCCTCTGGGGCCTCGACGTCGATCTCTGTGGCGTCGGGCTCTTCCTCGAAGGTTTCCGGATCGGACGGATCGACAGGCATGGTGGCTCCCCTTTCCCGGGCGAGCGCCCTTTACACGAGCGTATGAGAGCGGATGCGGGGGCGCGATGCGGTGTGTGAGCGCGAACACACAATCGGGGGCGTGATCGTCTCGTAACATCGACCCCATGTCTTCGACCGAGTCGCCGGACACCCGGACCCCCCTCCCGGTGCCGCCCGCCGGACGTGGCCCGGGCGCCGGCGCGGGGGAGACGGTACGAGCCGTGACCCTGCCCGGCATGACGCTGAACGTGCGCTCGCGGACCGGGGCCGAGCCGGGTCTGCCGCCCGCGCTGTACGTCCACGGCATCGGCGGCACCTCGCAGAACTGGTCGGCGCTGATGCCGCTGCTGGCGGACGTGGTGGACGGCGAGGCGCTGGACCTGCCCGGCTTCGGGGACTCACCGCCGCCGGACGACGGCAACTATTCCGTCTCGGGGCAGGCCAGGGCCGTCATCCGGTATCTGGACGCGCGCGGGCGCGGCCCGGTGCACCTGATGGGCAATTCGCTGGGCGGCGCCGTGGCGACGCGGGTGGCGGCCGTGCGGCCCGACCTCGTCACGACCCTGACGCTCGTCTCGCCCGCGCTGCCCGAGCTGCGCCCGCAGCTGAGCGCGCTGCCGCTGGGGATGCTCGGGGTGCCCGGCGTGGCCGCGCTCTTCAGCAGGCTCACCAAGGACTGGACGCCGGAGCGGCGGGCCCGCGGGGCGCTTCAGCTCTGCTTCGGCGACCCGGCGCGGGTGACGCCCGAGGGCCTTCGCGCGGCGGTCGAGGAGCACACGCGCCGGATGGAGCTCCCCTATTTCTGGGACGCGATGCGGCGCTCGGCGCGCGGCATCGTCAGCGCGTACACGCTCGGCGGCCAGCACAACCTGTGGCGCCAGGCGGAGCGTGTGCTGGCTCCGACGCTGCTCGTCTACGGTGGACGGGACCGCCTGATCTCCTTCCGGATGGCACGCAGGGCGGCCGCGGCGTTCCGCGGCTCGCGGCTGCTGACGCTGCCGGAGGCGGGTCACGTGGCGATGATGGAGTATCCGGAGGCGGTGGCGCGGGCTTTCCGCGAGCTGCTGGACGACACGACCGCTGATGCGGGCAGGAGCTGACAGGCCTAGTGGGACGCCACAGCCGCCGGGAGCCGGGCGAGAGCGCCGGCGCGAGCGCCGACATATCCGGGGCGGGCGAGCAGCCCGCCATATCCGCCGACACCGCGGTACCCCTGCCGGGTCCCGGTACGGGGCGCCGACGCCGCAGACCGGAGGGCGCCGACGGCACGGCGCCGCAGGGCGGGGCGGGGGCCCCGGCGACTTTGGCGCACGGTGTGCCGCGTGTCCCGCAGACTCCCGCGCACGATGTGCCGCACCTCTCGTCCACGCCCGCGCAGGGTGTGCCGCAGGTTCCGGGCGCTTCGGCGCACGGTGGGCCGCGGGCCGCCGCCACCCCGCCGCACGGTGTGCCGGGGGTGCGCGGGGGGCACCCCGAGCAGCGTGAGCCGGGTGGCGGCTGGGGCGAGCGGGCCGGGATGCCGGGCGTACCGGGGAGCCCCGGGGCGCCGCGGGTGCCGCAGCCGCGAGGCGGCGGCGGTGCCGGGTCTGACGGGCCGGTCTCCGATGGAGTCAACTCATCCTCGCAGGGCGGGAGTTCGCAGGAGCCGGGGGGCTGGGACGTGCGGGGCGCGCGGGCTTCGCGCGCGGCGCGTTTCGGGCAGGCGCCCGGTGTGCCCGCTGGCGTACCCAACGGGCCTGCGGGGAACGGGACTTCACAGGGCGCGGGGCCGTTCGACGGGCCCGGAGCCGCGGTGCCCGCGCGGCGGGGCGCCCCCATGGGGCCGTACGAGCACGGCAGTGACCGCGGCCCCGGCGCGCAGCCGCCCGCCGAGCCTCAAACCGACGCGTACGAAGAGCAGTTGGTGCACCGCGAGGCCGGCGGTGAGGCACCCGCCGCCGCGGGGTCCGGGAAGAAGGGCGGCAAGGGCCGCACCCTCACCGGTGTCGCGGCGGCCGCGGTGACCACGGTGCTCGCCGTGATCGTCGCCGGGCAGGTGACCGACCAGCAGGGCGGCGCCGCCGAGGTGCAGGCCCAGGGCGGCAAGGGCACCCGCGCGGCGCCCGAGCTGGGCGAGGCCTCGCGCCACTACGAGCGCCCGGCCGCGCCCGAGAGCTACGAGCAGAAGATGGCGCGCGCCTACCCGCTGGCCAAGGACGCCCAGGGCAAGTCCACCTACCGGGCCGTCGGGGGCGATGCCAAGGCGCCGGGGCCCGGCCGCGTCCTGCGCTACCGCGTGGACGTCGAGGAAGGGCTGGAGCTGGACGGGCAGCTCTTCGCCGAAGCGGTGCACAAGACCCTCAACGACGGCCGCAGCTGGGCGCACGGCGGACACCGCTCCTTCCAGCGCGTGGGCTCCGGCGCCGCCGACTTCGTGATCACGCTGGCCAGCCCCCGTACCGCCGCCAAGGAGTGCGCGAAGTCCGGCCTGGACATCACCCAGGACAACGTCTCCTGCGACTCGGCGGCCACCGAGCGCGTGGTGATCAACGCCTATCGCTGGGCGCAGGGCTCGGACACCTACGGCCAGGACAAGCTGTACGCCTACCGGGAGATGCTGATCAACCACGAGGTCGGCCACCGGCTGGGGCACAACCACGAGAGCTGCTCCACGAACGGCGCGCCGGCCCCGGTGATGATGCAGCAGACCAAGTTCCTGAACACGGGCGACAAGGTCTGCCGGCCCAACTCCTGGCCGTACCCCACCGAGCGGTGACCGGAAACTGAGACACCTCGTCCCGCATCGTGGGACACCTTTGCCAGCAGGCGAATATTCGTTCAGTCTTCTGCGCATGCCGCACCGCCACGCCTTCGCCAACGCCGCTTTCGAGCTGGCGCTGATCGGCGTGTCCGTGCAGTGCGTGGCCGACATCGACTGTCGCTGAGCCCGCACCCGGGTCCGGAGGCCGTAAGCGCCTGCCGGCCGGGAGATCCCCCGCGCATCCGCGTATCACCGTACGTATCCGCAGGGGGCGGTCTCGCGCTCGTCCGCGCCCTCTGCCGCCTTTTCTGCGGGTCCACCCTGCTGCGAAAGGCAATCCCGTCATGGCCGAGAACCGTCAACTGTCCGTCAGAGCCCGGCGGCTGGCCGCCGGTGCGATCGCCGTCGCGCTGGCCGCCGGGGCCGTCGCCTGCGGCCCCGAGGACAGCAAGGCCAAGGGCGGCAAGGGCGGCGAGCCGCAGCGCGGGGGAACGCTGACGGTGCTCAACGCGGAGTCGCAGGGCAACTTCGACCCGGCCCGGCAGTACACCTCCGGCGGCGGGAACATCCCCTCGCTGGTCTGGCGCACCCTGACCACCCGCAACCGCGCCGACGGCGAGGCGGGCACCAAGGTCGTCCCCGACCTCGCCACCGACACCGGCCGTCCCAACAAGGACGCCACCCAGTGGACGTACACCCTCAAGGACGGCCTGAAGTTCGAGGACGGGCGGCCGATCACCAGCGCCGACATCAAGTACGGCATCGAGCGCTCCTTCGCGGCCGAACTCTCCGGCGGCGCGCCCTTCTTGAGGGACTGGCTGGTCGGCGGCGACAAGTACGAAGGCCCCTTCAAGAAGGGCAAGGACGGCAAGCCCGCGACGCTGGACTCGGTCAAGACCCCCGATGCCAAGACCATCGTCTTCGACCTGAACCGGCCCGTCGGCGACTTCCCGTACGTGGCGACCCAGACCTCCTTCGCGCCGGTGCCGCGCGACAAGGAGGCGGGCACCAAGTACGAGGAGCACCCCGTCTCCTCGGGCCCGTACAAGGTCGTCAAGAACGAGGGCGACGGCCAGACGATCACGCTGGACCGCAACCCGCACTGGTCGCAGAAGACCGACGACCAGCGCAAGGCCTACCCCGACCGCATCGAGGTCAAGTCCGGCCTGGACTCGGCCGTCATCAACCAGCGCCTGTCCACCGGTACGGGCGCGGACGCCGCCGCCATCACCACCGACACCAACCTGGGACCGGCCGAACTCGCCCAGATAGGCGGCGACAAGAAGCTCGCCGACCGGGTCGGCACCGGCCACTTCGGCTACATCAACTACCTCGCCTTCAACCCGAAGGTGAAGCCCTTCGACGACCCGAAGGTGCGCCAGGCGATCGCGTACGCCATCGACCGCCAGAGCGTGGTCAACGCGGCCGGCGGCTCCTCGCTGGCCGAGCCCGCCACCACCTTCCTGCCCGAGCGCAAGGCCTTCGGGTACACGCCCTACGACCACTTCCCCGCGGGGAAGACCGGTGACCCGAAGAAAGCCAGGGAGCTGCTGAAGGAGGCGGGGCACGAGAAGGGGCTGAAGATCACCCTGACGCACAGCACCGCCAAGAACTTCAAGAACAGCCCGGAGATCGCCACCGCCGTCCAGGAGGCGCTGAAGAAGGCCGGCATCACCGTCGAGCTGGTGGGCCTGGAGCCCAACGACTACGACGAGAAGGTGCACAGCGCCAAGGACGCGCCGGGCCTGTTCATCGGCGCCTGGGGCGCCGACTGGCCCTCGGGCCAGCCCTTCCTCTCGCCCGTCTTCGACGGCCGGCAGATCGTCCAGGACGGCTCCAACTACAACCACGCGCAGCTCAACGACCCCGAGGTCAACAAGGCCATCGACGAGGCCAACAAGCTCACCGACCACGACCAGGCCGCCAAGCTGTGGGGCGCGCTGGACAAGAAGGTCGGCGAACAGGCCCTGAGCGTCCCGCTGTTCCACCCGGTCTACAAGCGGCTGTACGGCAAGGACGTCAAGAACGTCGTCATCAGCGACTGGACCGGCGTACTGGACATCTCGCAGGTCGCGGTCAAGTGACGAGCGCGGACCTGATCTCGGCCCCTTCCGGCACCCCGCCCCTGGGCGCGGCGCCGGAAGGGGGCAGGGCGGCGGCCCGGCAGGTGTGGCAGCGGCTGCGCGAGCGGCCCTCCGCGCTGGCCGCGGCCCTCGTACTGGGCCTGCTCGTCCTGCTCTCACTGGCCGCGCCGCTGCTGGCGGCCCTGGAGGGCCAGGACCCGAACACCTACCACAGCGATCTGATCGACTCCGCCCGCGGCGGGGTGCCCATCGGCTCGTTCGGAGGCGTGAGCGCCGAGCACTGGCTGGGCGTGGAACCGGGCACCGGGCGCGACCTGTTCGCGCGCCTGCTGTACGGCGGGCAGATCTCCCTCCTGGTCGCCGTGGGCGCCACCGCCGTCCAGGTGGGACTCGGCGTGGTGATCGGCCTGGCGGCCGGACTGGGCAGCCGCTTCATGGACGGCCTGCTCAGCCGGGCCACCGATGTGTTCGTGGCGCTGCCCATGCTGATCCTGGCGATCGCGCTGATGGCCGTGGTGCCCGCGAGCTTCCCGCGGCCGCTGCTGCTGATCCTCGCCATCGGCTGCCTGACCTGGGGCGGCACCTCGCGGATCGTACGGGCCCAGACGCTGACGCTGAAGAAGCTGGACTATGTCGCGGCGGCCAGGATCGGCGGCTCCACCCCGCTGCGGGTCGCGCGGCGCGAGCTGCTGCCCGCACTGGCCGCGCCCGTGATCACCTACGCGGCGATCCTGCTGCCGACCAACATCGTCGCCGAGGCGTCGCTGTCCTTCCTGGGCGTGGGCGTCAAGCCGCCGACCTCCTCGTGGGGGCAGATGCTGTCCACCGCCACCACCTGGTTCCGGGCCGACCCGATGTATGTGCTGCTGCCCGCCGGGATGCTGTTCGCCACCGTGCTGGCCTGCACCGTGCTCGGTGACGCGGTGCGCTCGGCGCTGGATCCGCGCGAGCGCTCCCGGCTGCGGGTGGGGACGCGCGGCGCACGCAAGAGCGAGACCAGCGAGAGGGGCGCCCAGTGAACGGCATGACCGGATACGCCCTGCGGCGGACCGGCGGGGCGCTGCTCGTCCTGTTCGCCCTGTCCGTCCTCGTCTACGTGGTCTTCTACGTGGCCCCCGGCGACCCCGCCAAGCTGGCCTGCGGGCCGCGCTGCAACCCCGGGCAGATCCAGCAGATACGCGACCAACTGAGCCTGGACGACCCGCTGCTGACCCAGTACCTGCACTTCCTTCAGGGCATCTTCGCGGGCCGCGACTTCTCCACCGGCACCTCCGTACTGCACTGCCAGGCGCCCTGCTTCGGGCTGTCCTACCAGAACGACCGGCAGGTCACCGAGCTGATCGTGGACCGGCTCCCGGTCACCGTCTCGCTCGCCGTCGGCGCGAGCGTGCTGTGGCTGATCCTGGGCGTGGGCTCCGGGCTGGTCTCGGCGCTGCGCCGCGGCGGGGCGACCGACCGGGTGCTGACCACGCTGACCCTGGCCGGCAGCTCCACGCCGCTGTTCATCTCGGGCCTGCTGTTGCTGATGCTGTTCTGCGCCTATCTGCAGTGGCTGCCCTTCCCCTCCTACGTACCGCTGAGCGAGGACCCCGAGCAGTGGGCCTGGAACCTGCTGCTGCCGTGGACCTCGCTGGCGATGCTGGAGTCCGCCAAATACGCGCGGCTGACCCGCTCCTCGACCCTGGAGACCCTCGCCGAGGACCACATCCGCACCTTCCGTGCCTATGGCCTCACCGAGCGCGCCATCGTCGGGCGGCACGCGCTGCGCGGCGCACTGCCGCCGGTCATCGCGCTGGCGGCGGTCGACCTCGGCTTCATGTTCGGCGGCGCCCTGATCACCGAGACGCTCTTCGGACTGCCCGGCCTCGGCCAGCTGCTGGTCACCTCCGTCAAGGTCGTCGACCTGCCCGTAGTGGTGGCGATCGTGCTGGTCATCGGCACCGCAGTGGTCGTCGCCAACGCCGTGGCGGACGTCCTGTACGCACTCGCCGACCGAAGGGTGGCCCTGGCATGACCGGCGCGATCGACCCGAAAGGCGGCCCCGGCATGGCCGGCGCGATCGACCTGGCCGAGACCTCCGAACTCCTGGTGGAGGTAGGGGACCTGAGCGTCACCTTCGAAGGGGAGGGCGGCTCCGCCGTACGGGCCGTGGACGGGCTGTCGTTCGGCCTGGCGCCCGGGCGGGCGCTGGGCATCGTCGGCGAGTCCGGCTCGGGCAAGTCCACGGCGGCCTCCGCCCTGCTCGACCTGCACCGGGGCACCGGCGCGCGGGTGCGGGGCACGGTGCGGGTCGCGGGCAGCGACGTACTGGCCGCGGGAGAGCGGGAGTTGCGCCGGCTGCGCGGCGGCACGGCCGCGATGGTCTTCCAGGACCCGCTGTCCTCGCTCGACCCGTACTACGCCATCGGCGACCAGATCGCCGAGGTCTACCGGGTGCACCGCCCGGGCACCTCGCGGCGCGCCGCCCGCGAACGCGCCGTCCAGGTGCTGGAGCGGGTCGGGATCGCGGACGCCGCCCGGCGCTCCCGCTCCCGCCCGCACGAGTTCAGCGGCGGCATGCGCCAGCGCGCGCTGATCGCGATGGCGCTGGCCTGCGAGCCGAAGCTGCTGATCGCGGACGAGCCCACCACCGCACTGGACGTGACCGTCCAGGCCCAGATCCTGGACCTGCTGCACGAGTTGCGGGCGGAGACCGGGATGGGCCTGGTCCTGGTCACCCACGACCTGGGGGTGGTCGCGGGCAGCGTGGACGAGGTCCTGGTGATGCGCGCGGGCCGGGCCGTGGAGCACGGGCCCGTCGGGCAGGTGCTGGGTACGCCCCGCGAGCCGTACACGCGGCAGCTGCTGGCGGCGGTGCCGCGGGTGGACGCGCCCGTGCGGACCGGGGGCCGGGCCACGGGGCCCGGGGGCGCACCCTCCGGCGCACGCGCCGGTGGACCGGGCCGCGCCACGGGCGGCGCCGATGACGTCCTGCTGGAAGCGGCCGGCCTGCGGCGGGAGTTCGGGCGCCGCGGCGCGCGCACCACCGCGGTGGCGGACGTGTCGCTGAGCGTACGGCCCGGCGAGACCGTCGGTCTGGTGGGGGAGTCCGGCAGCGGCAAGACGACGCTGGGCCGGATGCTGGTGCGCCTGCTGGACCCCACCGCGGGCGCGCTGCGCTACCAGGGCCGCGACATCGCCGCCCTGAGCGAGCGCGAACTGCGGCCCGTACGCAGCCAGTTGCAGATGGTCTTCCAGGACCCGGTCTCCTCGCTCAACCCGCGCCGCAGCATCGGCGAGTCGGTCGCCGACCCGCTGCGGGCCGCGGGCGAACTGGACGACGCGGCCGTACGGCGCCGCGCGCACGAGCTGCTGGAGCGGGTCGGGCTGGACCCCGCCTGGTACCACCGCTATCCGCACGAGTTCAGCGGCGGCCAGCGCCAGCGCGTGGGCATCGCCCGCGCCCTGGCCCCCGAGCCGCGGCTGCTGGTGTGCGACGAGCCAGTCTCCGCGCTGGATGTGACCACACAGGCGCAGGTCATGGAGCTGCTCGGCGAACTCCAGCGGGAGTTGGGGCTCTCCCTGGTCTTCATCGCGCACGACCTGGCGGTGGTGCGCGCCGCCAGCGACCGGGTCGCGGTGATGCGCGCCGGGCGCATCGTGGAGGAAGGCCCGGTCGACGAGGTCTACGACCGGCCCCAACACGCCTACACCAAGGCGCTGTTGGCGGCCGTGCCGGTACTGGACCCGCAGGCCTCCGCGAGCCGGCGGGCGCTACGGGCCGTGGCGTAGCGATCACATAGCGCGCCCGAACGCCCCGCGGGGCGGAAAGTTACGTGTGTTCACCCCTTCCGGGGGGGGGGGGGGGGGGGGGGGGGGGG
>NZ_JBSIBZ010000035.1:0-80060 GCF_058245575.1 Streptomyces sp. UF-297
TGGAACGGTGTACCCCCGCACAAGCCGAAGATCGTGACGGACAAGCGGGACAAGGCCACCAACTCGGCGGCCGACACCGTGAAGAGCAAGGTCAAGCTGCCGGACACCCGGCCGCAGGTCCTCACCATCAAGAGCACCAACAACGGCACCGAGCCGCTGACCAAGGTCCGGCAGTCGGACAAGGTCACCCGGGGCAACGCGAAGGTCACCAACCTGCGCTGCTTCTGGCCCGACGGCACCAGCAGCTTCGATCCTGCGGGCAAGTCGGTGCGGTGGGAGAACACCTTCCCCTCGGGCCCGAAGAGCAAGCCCAAGTCCCGGTTCCGCGTGGGTGACAGCTTCACCTGCACCGCCCTGCTGACCGGCCTGCGGCCCGGTGAGCTGCACGCGGACCAGACCCGGGTCGACGGCGAGGGCGAGTTCTCCGGCATCCCCGTGCACGACGACAACCCGTGGCACGGCCAGCCGCCGGCCACGATCACCGTCCTGAAGCGGGACGCGAAGACCGGCAGGCCGCTGATGGGTGCCGTCTTCGAGCTGTGGCGCGAGAGCAACGGCCTTCCCGGCCTGCAGCCCTGGGACACCAAGATCGGCCCCGGGCGCGCGACCAACGGCAGCGGACGGATCGTCTTCACGGTCAAGGACACCGGCTGGTACTACCTGTACGAGCGGTCCGTACCGGGCGGCTACAAGCTGCCCGCCAAGCGGACCTTCGGCCCGTACCACATCACCGGAAACCACGTCCACAACCCCGTCGTGACGCTCTTCAACCAGCGGTACGAGCCCCCCAAGAAGAAGTAGGGAGTAGCGTTCGAAAATCCCGGGCGGCGGCCCCCCTCACCAGAAGGGGGCTGCCGCCCGGCCGTTTGAGCCGATCGTGTCCCTCGCAGTGGTGTTCGGGATCAACTAGCGGTCGCTTTCGGGGTGTTGGGTAATGAGGGGGCGTTTTCGGGGAGTTCGGTGAGTTCGGGGTACAGGGTGTCCATGCTGACTTCGGGAGGTAGCGGCGGAGGCAGGCGATCCATTCGTCGTGCATCTCGAAGAGCACGGCGGTGACCATCCGCAACAGGGCGTCGTCGTAGGGGAAGACCGGGGTGGGGAAGTCCGCGAACGCGGTCAGGTCCTCCTTCGCCTCCAGCAGCATGGCTTTGACCTTGGGAAACTGGGTGCCGAGCGTGTCGGCGACGGTGTCGAGTTGGGTACGCACGAGGTCTGCGGTGTGCTGGGTGAAGATGGTGCGGATCGTCGCGGCGGCCGTCTCGCCGGGGTCCCGGTCGATCACGTTGAAGACGTTGCGCAGGAGATGCACCCTGCACCGTTGCCAGGCGGCGCCGAGCATGGCCTTGCGGACTGCGGCGACCAGGCCGGAGTGCTGGTCGGTGGCGACGAGGCGGACGCCGGACAGGCCGCGTTCACGCAGGCAGCACAGGAATTCCTTCCAGAACGTCTCGCTCTCACTGTCACCGACCATCAGGCCGAGGACCTTGCGGTTGCCGTCCTCGGTGATGCCGGTGGCGACCACGACAGCCCGCGAGACGATCTGGTGGTTCACCCGCGCTGTGCAGTAGGACGCGTCCAGGTAGTCGTAGGGGAAGCCCACATGATCCAGGGAGCGGGTGCGGAACGCGGTCAGCGGCTCGTCCAGGGCCGCGCAGATCCGCGATGCTGCGGACACGTACTCGATCCGCCGCCCGGACAGCCTGACGGCACTATGCCGTGCGGACCAGCCCCCGACGGCGCGTCACTTTGTCGGTGAGTGACCACCTGCGGTGGCGGGGGCCTGCTTCCTCTGACGCCGAGCACGGTGACGATCCCGACGCCTGCGGCCAAGGCGTTGGTTCAGTGTCCTGAATCGGTGGCTGCCTGGGCGGTGTGCTGCCGGGTTGTGCTGCCAGGGGGTGTTCCCTGGGGCGGTACGCGTGGTTCGGGTTCGATCAGGATGAGGGCGACGTCGTCGACGGCGGTGTGGCGACGGTGGCGGGCCAGGGGCCGCCAGGACCGCTTCGAGGGATTCATCCAGGCTCGGCCCGGTGCACAGGGTGGCGATGCGGGTGAGGTCGGGCATGTCGCCGTCCGGGTTGCGGGCTTCGGTCAGGCCGTCGGTGTAGAACAGCAGCCGGTCTCCGGGTGCCAGGGCCACCTCGTGCACCTGCGGGTCCGGGTGCAGGCCGAGCGGGGTGGTGGGTTGGGGCGGGGCCAGCAGGGCGGGCCTGCCGGTGGCGGGCAGGTGCAGGGGCGGGTGGTGGCCGCAGTTGGCCAGCCGTACGGAGCCCGGGGTGATCTCGGCAGCCAGGGCGGTGATGAAGTCCTCCGTTTCCAGGTCATCGGTCAGGCGACGGTCCAGCTCGCGCACGATGGCGGGCAGGTGGGGCTGGGTGTAGGCGGCGTCGCGGAAGTGGCCGATGGCGGCGGCGGACAGGCGTACCGCAGCCAGGCCCTTGCCCCGTACGTCCCCGATCAACAGCCGCAGTCCGGTGGGGGTGCGGGTGAAGGCGTATAGGTCGCCGCCGATGACCGCCTGGGGCGCGGCCGAGCGGTAGCGGGCGCACACCGCGATTGGGCCGGTCCGGAAGGAGGCCGGCTGCAGGATGGCGCGCTGGGCCACGGCCGCGACATCGCCCAGCTGCTGGTCGAGGCGGGCGTGCTGGTGCGCTGCCCAGGTTGCGTAGAGGGATGCGGCGATCAGTGTCAGCAGGCGGATCAGCACGTCGCCGTGGGTCAGCGTGTGCTCCCAGGTGCTGACGGCTAGGGCCAGCAGGACAGTGCCGGCGGATACGGCGGCGGTCGAGCGGCCGTCGAGTTGGACGGTGGCCAGCAGTGGGCAGACGAGCAGCAGGCCGGTGAGGCTGGTGCCGCTGCCCAGGGTGATGTCGACGGTGGCGACGGTCAGGCCGAGAGCGCTGGTGAGCCCGAGCCACCCAGTGGATGAGGCAGCGCGCATCCGCCCCTCCTCTTCCTGCGGGCATGGCGCGATCAACCATTTCCTACCAGCCGTTCCCGTCCGCGGTGGCGGCTGTGCGCATCGGATCAGAACTGACCGCTGTGACGCCTGGATGTGACCGACATGGTCGCCAAAGGGCCGGCCATGGTGGCCTATTGGAGGGTCACCCTGCACCTGGCCAGGTGGAACGCTCTTTCGTAGAGTTACGGACAAAGGGTGAAGACCCCCGGCAACTCCGGCCCCCGTCACGCACTGTCGGGCTACGGTCGGCGGCGTGAATGCGAGCCGCAACGATCCTGCAGAGGCCCCCCGCGCCCTCATCGCCCGTATCGTCGCCTGCGTCCGCAAAGGCGATGACGCCGCCCTCAACGCCCTGGTCCGCGCCTTCGCGCGCCGCGCCGACCTGCACGACCTCTTCGCTCTGCGCGCCGCCCTCCATGCCGATCCGCCGTCGCGGCGCCACGCCCCTGGCGGGGGAAGGCGGACACCGTGTTGATTTCAGTGGACGGTGCGGCGCGGCCTCCACCGCGATACCGCGACGGCCCGGTGGAGGCAAAGGTGACGTGGCGGTGCCGCGCGCGGGCCGGTTGCTTGACCTCACGCAGGTGTTGCGCGACAACTTGCCTTGTGTGCAACGACAGTGCGCGTGAGTCACAGCAGTCCCGGCTGGCGGTCGAGGTGGTGCCCGCTGCGGGCGAGAGCCATGTGGTGCTGCGTCTGCGTGGAGATCTGGATGCCGAGACCGTCCGGGCGCTGTGTGACGCCGTCGTTGAGGTGATGGCCGACCGCAGGTGTCACCTGGACCTGGAGCTGTCCTCGGTCACATCGTGCGACAACGCCAGCCTCTACACCCTGCTCGGCGTCCACAGCGCTCTCCAAGCCGCCGGCGGCGGGCTCACGTTCACTGCCGAAAGCCCGCCGGTCCGCAGCGCCCTGGACCGTACCGGACTGCATGAACGTCTCTTCCCCGCCCCAGGGACAGGCCACATCCCGCCGTCCTGACCGGCCAGTCGCCGGGGATAGGGGATATCTGGATGAGCGGGGACAAAGGTGTGGGGGAACCCGGTCTGTGACCGTGTGTGGTCCGGCGAGGCTGGACAGGGCCGGGGCCTGGGCGGACGATGACGCCCTCAGGTCCTGGCTGCGGATGCCGGGCGGTGTTGCCGGCACAGAGGTGGCGGCCGGCGGCAGCAGAACCGGCATCCGGCGGCGGCCGGGCGCCGGGGCGGGGCTCCCCCTCCTGCCTTGCGCGCATCCGCCCTTCCCGGCAGGCCCAGGGCGCGCGGGAGAGCCCTGGGCAGGGCAGGCCGGGAAGGGCGGGCCGCAGCCACGGTTCGCCGCATGCCGCAGACCTCCGGCCGTCCAGGAGCGGTGACGCACCTCGGGGGTGGGGAGATGCGGGCCGGGCGGCCAGCTGCCAGGTCCCGGAACGGAGCCCCGCCTCGTGTGTGGGGGCCGGCGTTCCCGTACGACAGCGCGGGGCGCGCGCCGGGGCGCCCCGCGCTGGCATTCGCGTCACCGGGCGGTCTTGGGTGGCCGGATCCGGGGTACCCGCAAGGGTCAGGAAGACCGCGACGGCGGCCGAACGGCCGTGCCGAAGAGGCGAGTCCGCATGCCCGACCCCGACCCCCTATCCGAGACCTCGCTGGCCCGGGCGCTGCTCGGCCTCGCCGACACCGAAGCCCACGACGGCGACACCGTCGGTCTCCTGCGGCGGCTGACCGACCACAGCCTGCGGCTGCCCGGCATCGAAGCCAGCGGCGTCCTCCTGGACGCCGGCGAGCGGGGCCAGGCGGTGATCGCCTCCGACGCAGCCGCCGACCGGCTTGAACGCCTTGAGGTCGAGTACGGGGAAGGTCCGTGCGGGGATGCCTGCCGCAGCGGCAGACTCCTCGCCGACCTCCCGCTGCCGCATCCGCACTGCCGTGCCCGCTGGCCGCACTTCACCCCCTGCGCGCTGGCCGAGGGCTTCACCGCGATCACCGCTCTGCCCCTCCGCCGCCGCGAGCAGACCTTCGGCGCCCTCAATCTCTTCCACCAGCACCGCAGCGTCGGCCCGGCCGGCATCCGCGCCTGCCAGGCCCTGGCGGACGCCGCCGCCCTCGGACTGGCCCACCAGCAGACCCTGAACGACCTGCACCGGCACGTCTCCCGGCTGGAGGAAGCACTCGGCAGCCGCATCCTCATCGAACAGGCCAAGGGCATCCTCGCCGAACGCCTGCGTATCGGCCCGGAGGACGCCTTCGACCGGATGCGGCGGCATGCCCGTTCGCACCGGCAGAAACTGACCGACCTGGCCCTCCACATCATTTTCGGGCCCGCCGACGCCGGTCCCTTCCCCCGCCCCGGCGACAACCGGAAAAGCCGTCCGCCCGGCTCCTGAACGGCCCAAGCGGGCAGCGGAACAGAAACGGGGCGCCCGTACCGGAGGACAGCACGCGCCCTCCGGCGGCCGTCGGTGCTGCGAGACGCTCGCCAGCCGGACGTCGGAAGAATCCTCTCCTGCACCAGCGCCCGGAGCCTGCCGTGATGGCCACGGTGCGCAGGAGATCTCCGGACCGGTGCACCAGGCGGGCACGCGCCAGAGTGGGGCGCGCAGGTCATGCATCAAGCCCTGGTGTGCGCCGATGTGCCCCCGGGCAGCAGGCGTCTGCGCCGCTGCACGTACCTGTGCTCTGAGCACGGGGCGGTGGCAGCCAACGAGGCGCCCGCACCCCCGGCGTCCGGGCTGCCGAACACCGCGCCCCTCGCCTGAGCGGCCGGGGCCGCGTGCTGCGCCGGCCACGCGCTCCGGCCTTTGTCTCCTCCGGCCTTCGGGACTACTGCTGGACGACTATTGCTGGACAGCGAGCAGCCGGTGCTGATGGCGCTGGGCGGCGCGGTGGCGCCGTTGGTGGCCATCCGGCTGCGGTCGGCGTTCGGGGCGGCGTCGGTGGGGTGGTATGTGAGCGCGATGGCGGTGGTGTCGCCGGCTTGTGTGCTCGCGCTTCCGGAGACGCGCGAGCGGGAGCTGGCCTGAGAGAAGAAGGCTCGTGCCCTCACGTCCTCAGCCACCAGCGCTCGTTGTCCTGGGACAGTTCGTGCCACAGGAGGTTGATGGGGTGGTTGAGGCCGTACGAGGCGCGGTCGCCGCGCCGGGTGAAGACGCCGACCAGGACCTCGGTGCGGGGCCCGACGTCGCCGACGATCTCCAGGGTGCGCAGGCCGCCGGCCTCGGGGAGGCGGCCGTCCTCCGCCGCCTCGCCGATGCCCTGGGTCACCAGCATCGCGCCGCTCACCACTCCTGAGCGCAGGAGTTCGAAACCGTAGTGGGCGGCTTCTATCTCGGCGGCTATCGAGAGGCGTTCGCGGTAGCCGGAGCCGTACCAGGCGGTCAGGAAGCGGGGGATGAGGCCGCCCGCCGAGATGACCAGGGGGAGTTCGGGGAGGTCGCCGGCGCGTACCGAGGGGCCGGGGAGGCGGTCGGGCGGGAGGTTGGTGAGGAGGGAGAGGCCGCTGCGGCGCCACTCCATGACCTCGTACGGGTCCAGTTCCGCCTCCCGGCCCGTCGTGACCACCACGCTTCCGCAGACCAGGTCGAGTTCCTTGCCGCGCAGTTTGGCGAAGAGGTCGGCGGTGCGGACATGGGTGACCTTCAGGTCGACGCGGTGGCGCTCGTAGGTATCGCTGAGGCGCTCCACGGCGTCCAGGAGAAAGCCCAGCGTGTAGCGGGTGGAGCCGACCGAGAGCGTACGGCCGAGGCGGCGCCGGGCGTCCTGCACGCCCATGGACCACTCCCCCAGCGTGCGCCGCGCCAGGTCGACCAGCGCCTCGCCGGTCGCCGTGAACAGCACGTCCTTTCCGCGCCCCTGTTTGAGGACCAGCGTCTCGCCGCACAGCGAGCCGAAGGTGCGGTTCATGGTGTCCAACTGCTTCTGGACGCTGGACTGTTCGCGCCCCAGTCGGCGCGCGGCGCCCAGTGCCGTGCCCTCCTCGCGCACCGCGAGGAGCGTACGCAGCTGGTCCATGGTGGTGTCCAACAGCGCCGAGGGGAACTCCAGCGGACCCTGTAAGGCCATACCGCGTTCTCGCTCCTTCTCGCTTTCCAACTCCCCCTGTTTTTACGGCCTCGCAGCATAGTGCACATCCGGAAACTGATCCGCAGAACAGCCGGAATCATCTGGGGATTTCTTCCGGAAAATGGTGGATGCGTTCGCGGTCCCCATGGAATGGTCGAGTGTCGGCACTGACCGCCGTCATCGGCGCGATCATCGTGTTCACCGGCGGCAACGAGCTGGCCGAGCAGAACATCAAGGACGTCATCCAGGAGCACCCCGATGTCATCGGACTGTCCGGCGCCACCTCCGCCGCGGACCTCAAGTCGCTGGCCGGCGGCCCGCTGTGGGAGGCAATGGTCAGTGAGTGCTACGGCTCCCTGTCGGCGCGCGCCGGAATTGCCGTTTTCACGGCTCTCTGCCTGCTGATATTCGGGCTCTGTGCCCGTAATGGCGCGACCTGGGCCCGTGTACTCATCACCATTTCGGGCGTGCTGGCACTGTTCCCGCATTTCCTCGTACTGGGAGATTACGAACCCACTTCCGTCGCCGCGCTGAGCCTGGTGGCGCTGCTCGCCGCCGTCGCCGCGATCGTGCTGTGCTGGCTGCCCGCGAACAGCCGCTTCGCCAGGCAGCGCAGGCAGGCCTCGTAAGCAGCCAGGCTTCGTGCGCAGGCAGGCCTCGTAAGCAGGCAGGCCTCGTGAGCAGGCAGCGTGAAGCCGCGTCCTGACCGCGGGGTGCGGCGGCCGGTTCCGGGGCGGGGGTCCGCAACCGGCCGCCGCGCCGTGCCCACCGGCCGCCGCGCCACTCCCGCCCCTCATCGCGCCGTGTCCACCCAAGGGCGCCCGCGCCCGCGCCCCCACCTGCGCTCCGGCCCGCGCTCCGGCCCGCACCAAGTGGCCGTGCGCGACGTATGGCCACCTCCCCGCCCCCGCAGGACGATGCGCTGCACAACCCAGAGCGACACAGCACGACCCAGGGGGACTGCCATGACCGCCACGACAGACATCGGCGTGAGGCCGTATTGGGAGCTGACCTTCGACGCCGAGGGCGATGTGGACCGCAGACAGCGCGACCGCCTGGTGGCGGAGGCCGCGCGGCTGCGCATCACGGACCTGGTGATCGTCGCGCACGGCTGGAACAACGACCGCTCGATGGCCAACCGGCTCTACGGGCGGTTCCTGGCCCCCTTCCCCGGCACGGTGGGCCCCGACGTGCGCCTGGGGTACGCCGGGATCCACTGGCCCGCGATGCGCTTCACCGACGAGCCGATCCCCGACTTCCCGCACACCGCGATGGGCCCGGCCGGCAGCCAGGCGCTGCTGGACGCGCCGACGCGCCAGTCGCTGGCGACCGTCTTCCGGGGCCGGGAGCTGACGATCGAGCGGCTGGGCCAGCTGCTCCAGGAACAGCCCGAAGGGCGCTCCCGCTTCGACGAGTTCGCGCGGCTGGTACGGGACCTGGTCTCCGTACGGGAGAGCAGCCCGGCGGCGCAGCTGGCCGACGACACCGGGCCCGGCGCGCCCGCGATGCTCACCGACGACCCGGCCGAGGTGTGCGAGGTGTTCGCGGCGGCGCTGGAGAGCTGTTCGCCGCAGCAGCAACTGCTCGGCGGCGTACCGGGACGGCTGTGGAACGGCGCCAAGGAGCTGCTGCGGCAGGCCAGTTACTACGCCATGAAGCGGCGGGCCGGTGTGGTGGGCGAGCGGGGCCTGGGCCCGGTGATCGGGCAGCTGGCCCGCGAGGTGCCGGACGCCCGGCTGCATCTGGTGGGGCACAGTTTCGGCGCGCGCCTGATGTCGTACGCGCTGCACGGCATGCCGCAGGGGGTGCGCGGCGTGAAGTCCCTGACGCTGCTGCAGGCCGCCTTCTCGCACTACGCGTTCGCGGAGCGGCTGCCGTTCGCCGACACCCGGCGCAGCGGTGCGCTGCACGGGGTGCCGCGGCTGGTGGACGGCCCGGTGGTGTGCTGCTTCTCGCGCCATGACACGGCGCTGCGGGTGATGTACCCGCTGGCGTCCAAGCTGGCCGGGGACGCCACCAGCTTCCTGGGCCTGTTCGACCGCTGGGGCGCGATCGGGTACGACGGCATCCAGGCGGTGGACGGCGCGCACCGGATGGGGCTGGACGGGGACCTGGGCGCGGCGGTGAAGCCCGGCAGGTGCGTGAGCATCGACGCCTCGTCGGTGGTCCGCAACGGGCCACCGCCCGCCGGTGCGCACAGCGACATCTGCCATGACCAGCTGGCGCGTGTCGTGCTCACCGCCGGGCGGGTGGCCGGCGCGTAATCACCGGACCGTGACCGTACAGGCCCTGACCGGCCACCTCGTGCGTCCCGTACGCTCCTCGTCCCGCCGACTCCTAACGATGCGCAGGGAATTCGACGACCTGCTGATAGGTGGGCCGGTTCTGCCAGCTGATGGTGTCGTGCGTGATGCCGCCCACCGCCCGGTGGACGATCGCGTCCGCGCACCACTGGTCGCCCGCCTTGCAGCTCGCGTCGCCCGGGTAGACCTGCTCGGCCGTCTTTCCCGCCGCCTGCTTCAGGGTGGTGAGCAGGGTGTCGCGGCAGGCCGCCAGGTCGCCGTTGCCGCAGTAGGGGCGCGCGAGCGGGCCGTTGACCTTGTCGCCGAGCAGCGAGCGCAGGTCCTTGTCGACGTAGTTCCACCACCCGTACTGGAAGGCGGAACCGGCGTGTCCGCCGGTGGGCCCGTGGCCCGCCGAGGGAGCCTCGTCGATGGCCAGATTGGCGCGCAGCGCGTCGTACAGACCGTCGCCGAGCCCCGGCTTGAAGGTGCCCTCCACCATCAGCGGCCACCAGGCGTCCATGATCCGTACGGCGTCGGAGTGGGCGTAGGCGCGCGATCCGGGCGTGCTCTCGCGGCGCTGCGCCCCGTCCTTGCGCCAGGCCTCCAACTTCTCGACGACGCTGTGCATTTGGGGGTCGGTGACCGGCTTGCTGCGCAGCACCCTGAGCAGTTCGGGCAGGACGTCCTCGCCGCGCAGATCGGTCACCGCGGCCTCGGCCATCGCCCGGGTCAGCGCGGCCCGGGTCACCCCGCCGCTCTTGACCAGCTCGCGCACCCGGCCGTCCAGCAGGTTGGCGCGGTGCACCGAGCCGTTGCCGAAGCCGGCCGAGTCGTAGTCGGTGGCCTGTTTGTTGTTCCAGGAGATGTAGTAGTCCTGGTTGACGGACTGCGGGTGCTGGGCGGGCGGGGTGTAGGCGGCGGTGTTGCCCGCCGGGTCGTAGTCCTTCCACTCGTACGCCTTCTCGGCCCGGACGGGCAGCGAGGGGTCCACCTCGGGGTTGCGGACCGGGTTGAGGCCGCTGTTGTAGTACGCGGTGTCGCGGGAGTCGGCGTAGAACCAGTTGAAGGCGTAGCCGATGTGCTGGGCCGCGCTCTGGAAGCTCTTGGCGTCGCGCACGTACGAGGGGTCGTTCATCATCTGGAAACCGATGATGGAGTCGGCCTCGTGCCGGTAGGTGGTGCGCTGGGCGGTGTAGGCGACGGGCTTGCCGCCGACGGTGGCGCGGTGGGTGACGGTGCCGTACTTGGTGCGGAAGACCTGCATCCGGTACGAGCCGGCGGCCGTGGGGTCGGCGACGGAGGGCTTCCAGGCGTTGGTGCGCTCCAGCTTCTCCATGGGCACACAGGCACCGCGGTAGCGGTAGGAGGTGGAGTCCTTGGTGGGCGCGGAGCCGTCCGCGTTGCACAGCTCGACGGCGTAGGTGTCGGTGATGTCCTGGCCCGCGGAGGTGGCGCTCCAGGCGTAGTCCTGGCCGCGGCCGAGCTGGACGTACATGCCGACGCCCGCGAAGGAGGCGCCGCGCGCGCTGATGCCGGGGCCCTGGATCTCCTGGAGCATCAGCAGCTGCGGCGCGAAGTACCCGGTCTGCGGGCCGAAGACGGCGACGGGGTTTCCACTGGCGGTGTGCTGGCCGGAGACGAGCAGGGCGTTGGACATGCCGCGGCGCTGGGACGGGTTGAGGCTGTCCTCGGGCAGCACCCCGTCCTTGAAGAGCCCTGCCAGCTTCTTGAGCTTGGCGGGTGCCTTGACCGGGGTCCGCTCGGGGGTCCTGCCCTGGGAGGCGGCGGCGCCGGTGCGGTCGAAGACCAGGGGCTCGGGGGTGACCGAGCCGCGGTCGGGCAGCGCGGTGCCCTTGGCGTGCTCCGGCTTGACGGCGTACGGGAAGCTGCTGCCGTCGTGCAGGGTCTTCACGGCCTCGGGGTCGTTGCGCTGGCGGAAGGACTCCCAGACCTCGGTGCCCTTGGCCACGCCGTATTTGTCCTGGGCCGCCAGCAGCGACAGGGCGTTGGTGACCTCCCCTCCCCCGCCGTTGCCGAACAGGCCGCCGACCACCGAGGCCAGCGCGATCAGGTCGGTGAGCTTGAAGGGGGCGATCTCGCCGGCGTTGGTGACCGCGTCGACGTGGCCGGTCAGCACGTACTCGCCGGGGAAGTAGCGCCCGTTCTTGGACTGTTCGCGGTAGGCGTTGATGCCGTCGACGTAGGCCTGCGCGTCCGCCATGGCCTGCTCGCCGCGCTCGCCGTTGCTCTGTCTGATCCGGTCGACCTGGTCCTGGAGGTCCTTCTCGGTGTACGGGGCCTGCGGCCAGAACGTCTGCTCCAGCCCCTGGTTGGCGGCCGCGCCGCCCGCGAAGGGCGTCAGCTCGCCGCGGCCGATGTGGCGGAAGAGGTCCATGAGCCACAGCCGGTCCTGGCCCGCGGCGTATCCGGCCCCGAACTCGGTGCCGTAGCGGGTGGTGCCCTTGATGTGCGGCACGCCGGTCTTCTTGTCGCGGGTGATCGTCACGTCCGCGCGCGGCGTGGAGACCTTGCCGACCTGGCCGTCGGGGACCCCGAAGGAGGCGTCGTTGAAGAAGTCGGCCAGCTTCTCGTCGGTGAGCGACTGGTAGCCGCCCACCAGGGCGTTGTACGGGGCGAGTTGGTCGGAGGCGTGCCCGGGGCGGGTGCCGAGGGCCTTGTGGGCGAGGATCTCCACCAGGGTCGCGTTGCCGTTGGCGCCCGGCGGCAGGATGTCGGCGCACCGGCCCTTGCAGAAGTCCGGGGCGGCGGGGTCGGCGGCGGCGGGTGCGCCGCTCGCCGGTCCTGCGGTCACTGGTGTGGCGGTCGCGAGCGGGAGCGGTGCCAAGAGCGTGGCACCCAAGGCGAAGAGCCCTGCCACGGCGGCAGCTCTGAGCCTTCCGGTACGTCGTCGCATTGCTGCTCCTCGGGTGACGGGTGCGCTGGAGGTTACCGGCGGTTAATCGAGGCCGGAAGATGAACAACCGTCACCTTCGTGAAATCCCCACAGACGGCCTACGGACGACCCGGCGGAGGGTCCGTCGCACGGCCCCGTGAACGGCCCGTGAATGGCCTGTGCACGACCCCGGAACCGGGGCAGGAGGCGTAAGAGAGGACCTACGGATCACCCGCAAACAAGTTCGATGGATCCATGCGGCAGTCCGCTACGTCCATTCCATGTCCAGTCGAGTCCTCCCCACGGAGGTGGGATGAAATGGCCGGTTTCAGAGCTCTCGCGCAACAAGTGCGCAATCCACGTCTCGTCGCGGCCCAGCGGCGGACGGCACTGCGCAAGTGCCTGGAGCGCTTCGCCCCCTACGGGCACCGCGCGACCTGGCACCATCTGTGCACCCGGGCGGGCATCGGGACCCAGGACCGCGAGGCCGACCCGGAGCGGCTGGTGGCCGCACTGGAGGAACTGGAGGAGGCCCGCGCCGTCTGGCTCGCGTACGAGAAGGAGTTCGCGGCCCGGCGCAGGCGTGAGAAGCACGACGGCATCCGCCAGCCCAGCGCGCTGGACGACTGGCACCGCAGGACCTGGGGCGGCTGCGACATCGTGCCGTGCGAGTCGCCGCTGCGGCACCCCTCGGCGCGGCTGGCGGTGGTGCTGCGCAGGATGATCGAGGCGATGGAGTCGGGCCGTGCGCGCAGGGGCTGCCCGGTGTGCGGCGGGGCGCGCCTGGTGTGGCGTACCGATCTGGAGCGCTACCCGATGTCCGGGCCGGTGTGCGCGGACTGCGGGATCGTGGCGCCGGTGTCCGTGCTGACGTCCGAGGCGCTGGACCAGGCCCGGCGGGCGGGGCCGCAGCGGCAGTTCGCGGCGGCCTGAGCCGCCGACGGGCCGCGCCGGCACCGGGCGGGTACGCGGAGAGAGCCGCGTGCGGCACTCGGGGGGCATTGTCAGACCTCGCTGTCATCATCGAGACATGATCCAGCCGATGCGCACGAGCCAGGGCCCGGACCTTGGTCCCTTCATCCAGGTGTGCCTCAACGGCCCCCGGAGCACAGCCGATTCACCGGCCGTCCCGATGTCACCGGGCGCGCTGGCCGAAGCCGCGGGGAAGGCGGTCGCGGCCGGGGCCCGGGATATCCATGTGCACCCCAAGACGCCGTGCGGGGACGACTCCCTCTCGGAGCGGGTGCTCACACCCGTACTGGAGGCGATACGGGCCGTGGTGAACGTGCCGGTCGGGGTGACCACGGGCGCGTGGGCCGAGCCGGACCCGGCGCGCAGGGTGGAGCGGATCCGGTCCTGGACGCTCCTGCCCGACCACGCCTCGGTGAACTGGCACGAGCCGGGCGCGGAGGCGGTGGCGGCCGCCCTGCTGGAGCGCGGCATCGGGGTGGAGGCCGGCATCTGGTCGGGGACGAACGGCGCTCGGCTCTTCGCCGCCTCGCCGCTGGGGCCGCGGGTGCTGCGGGTGCTGGCCGAGGTCATGGACACGGATGCCGGCTCGGCGCGCGGTACGGCGGCGGCGCTGCTGGCGGAGCTGACGGGGCTCACGGAACGGGCGGAGCGGACGGAGCGAGGAGACACTAAGGGGGCCGGAGCGGCGGGCGGAGCCGAAGGGGTGGGCGCGCCGGGCGGGTCTGCCGTCCGCGGCCGTCCGGTGCTGCTGCACGGCGAGGACGGCGGGGCCTGGCCCGTGCTGCGCCTGGCGCTGGAACGGGGCCTGGCGACGCGTACCGGCATCGAGGACACCCTCCTGCTGCCGGACGGCACCCCGGCCGCCTCCAACGCCGAACTGGTCGCCGCCGCACGGGAGATGGCCCGGGCACCGGCGGCCGGGCCAGGGGCCGTTCGGGCGACGGGAGGCGCGCGGCCGGGTGACGCCGGGCTTTCGGCGGGTGCGTGAAGCAGGTACGTTCCGCGGCATGCGCGCGCTCGCCCGATCCCGTACCGTCGCCCCGCCGGGCTGGAGCCGTTGGCTCGTCCCGCCCGCGGCCCTCGCCATCCACCTCGCCATCGGGCAGGCGTACGCCTGGAGCGTCTTCAAGCCGCCCCTGGAGTCCTCGCTCGGCCTGAGCGGCACCCAGTCCGCGCTGCCCTTCCAACTGGCCATCGTGATGCTGGGGTTGTCCGCGGCCTTCGGCGGCACCCTCGTGGAGCGCAACGGGCCGCGCTGGGCCATGTTCGTCTCGGCCGTGTGCTTCTCCAGCGGCTTCCTGATCTCCTCCCTGGGTGCGGCCACCGGCCAGTACTGGCTCGTGGTGGTGGGCTACGGCTTCATCGGCGGCATCGGGTTGGGCATCGGCTACATCTCCCCCGTCTCCACCCTCATCAAGTGGTTCCCGGACCGCCCCGGCATGGCCACCGGCATCGCCATCATGGGCTTCGGCGGCGGCGCGCTGATCGCCTCCCCGTGGTCGACCGGGCTGCTGGACCTCTTCGGCCCGGACACCGGCGGCATCGCGCGGACCTTCCTGCTGATGGGCGTGGTGTACGCGGTGTTCATGACGCTCGGGGTGCTGCTGGTGCGCGTACCGCCCGAGGGCTGGCAGCCGCCGGGCGGGCGTCCGGCCGCCGCCTCGGCCGCGGCCCGCCGTATGGTCACCACCGCCCAGGTCTCGGCCCGCAGCGCCCTGCGCACCCCGCAGTTCTGGTGCCTGTGGGTCATCCTGTGCATGAATGTCACGGCGGGCATCGGCATCCTGGAGAAGGCCGCGCCGATGATCTCGGACTTCTTCGCGCGCACCGCGGTGCCGGTGAGCGCGTCGGCGGCCGCGGGCTTCGTCGGTCTGCTCTCGCTGGCCAACATGCTCGGCCGGATCGTGTGGTCCTCCACCTCCGACCTGGTCGGCCGCAAGCACATCTACCGCCTCTACCTGGGCGTGGGCGCCCTGATGTATCTGCTGATCGCGCTGCTGGGCGACTCCTCCAAGCCGCTGTTCATCGTGTGCGCGGCGGTGATCCTGTCTTTCTACGGCGGCGGCTTCGCCACGATTCCGGCCTACTTGAAGGACCTGTTCGGCACGTACCAAGTGGGCGCGATCCACGGCAGGCTGCTGACGGCCTGGTCCACGGCGGGCGTCCTGGGGCCGCTGATCGTCAACGCCATCGCCGACGCCCGTGAATCCACCGGCCGCACCGGACCCGACCTCTACACCACCTCGTTCTTCATCATGATCGGCCTGCTGGCCGTCGGCTTCGTCGCCAATGAGCTGGTACGGCCCGTACACCCCCGCCACCACGAGCCGCCCGCCGAGGGCGCCGCACCGCCCGGCCCCCGGCCCACCACCGCCGCCACCCCCACCCCCAAGGAAGCGACCCCGTGACGACCCGGCGCTCTCTCCTGCTCGTCTTCGTCTGGTGCTGGGTCGGTGCACCCTTCGCCTACGGTCTTTACGAACTCGCCCTGAAGCTGAAACAACTGTTCATGGGCTGACCACCCGGTCGGCCACGACCACGAAGGGCGGACCCCCATGCCGGAGCTGCACGATCTGACGGCGCTGGAACAGGCCGAGGCAATCCGGACCGGCGCCATTTCGCCCGTCGAGCTCACCGAGCACTACCTGCTGCGCGGCGAGCAACTGGACAGCACCCTGGGCGCGTTCTTGACCCGTACCCCCGAAATGGCCCGCAAGCAGGCGGCCGACGCCGAGAGCGAGGCCGTCGCCGCCCGCCGCGAGGGCCGCCCGCTGCCGCCGCTGCACGGCGTACCGGTGCCGGTCAAGGACCTCTTCCAGGTCGCGGGCGTGCGCTGCACGATGGGTTCGCAGGCGCTGGCGGACTACGTCCCCACCCTGGACGACCATGTGGTCACCAAGCTGCGCGAGGGCGGCACGATCCACCTCGGCAAGACCAACACCCCCGAGTTCGGCCTGACCTGCTACACCGAGAACCGCCTCGCGCCGCCCGCCCGTACCCCCTGGGACCTTCAGCGTTCGGCGGGCGGCTCCAGCGGCGGGGCGGCGGCCGCGGTGGCCGGCGGGCTGGCGCCGGTCGCGCACGCCAGCGACGGCGGTGGCTCGATCCGCATACCGGCCGCCGCCTGCGGCCTGTTCGGCATCAAGCCCAGCCGCGGCCGGATCAGCTCGGGCCCGCTGCTGCACGACGTCACGGGACTGAGCACCTCCGGCCCGCTCTCGCGCACCGTCGTCGACGGCGCCGCGCTGCTGGACGTCCTGTCCGGGCCGATGCCCGGCGACCCGTACGCCGCCCCCGCGCTGCCGCCCGGGGAGACCTTCGCCGACCACGCCCGGCGCGCCCCCGGCCGCCTGCGTGTCGGCTTCCTGACCGCCGCCCCCTTCGCCGGGGCCGAGGTCCACCCCGACTGCCGTGCCGCGGTCACCGAGACCGCCGCCCTCCTGGCCGAACTGGGCCATCAGGTCGAGGAGTTGTCGCTGCCCACCGACGAGCAGCCGCGCTACGACTTCACCCGCGTCTGGTCCGTGATGGCCGCGAACCGCCCCGTCCCACCGGGCGGCGAGGAGCAGTTGATGCCGCTCACCCGCTATCTGCGCGAGCGCGGCGCCGAGGTGCGGGCGACGGAGTACGCCGCCTCGCTGTACGCCTTCCGGATGCTCGCCCAGACCGTCGCCGACGGCCTCATGGCGCCCGGCACCGGCTACGACATCCTCCTGACGCCGACCGTCTCCGGCCCGCCCCTCCCCCTGGGTGCGCCGCGCGACGACCACGACCCCCAAGCGGAGTTCCGTGCCATCGGCGACTACACCCCCTTCACCGCCCTCTACAACGCCACCGGCCAGCCCGCGGTCAACGTACCGCTCCACTGGAACGCGCAGAACCTGCCCATCGGCGTCATGCTCGGCGGCCGCTACGGCGCGGAACCCACCCTGATCGCCCTGGCGGCCCAGCTGGAACAGGCCCGCCCCTGGGCGGATCGCAAGCCCTCCGTGTGGTGAGGGCCCTCGCCCGCGCCGACAGCCCCGGAACCCGTCGGCCGGTGACCGGAACCGATGGCCGCCGGGTCAGTTCTCGGAGCAGAGCGGGGCGCAGGAGTCGGTGTCGGCCGCGGTGGGCGCGGCGGCCTTCGGCTTGCGGGTGCCGTTCCTGGCGGTGGAGCGGGCGGCGTCCTTGGGCTTGCGGTCCACCCGCAGCATCTGGGCGCCCGGGCCCTGTTCGCCCAGTTCGTCGTAGGGGTTGGAGAGGGCGCACTTGGACAGGGAGAGGCAGCCGCAGCCGATGCAGTCCGCGAGGCGGTCGCGCAGTTCGACGAGCTGCTTGATGCGCTCCTCCAGCTCGCCGCGCCAGACCTCGGAGAGCTGGGCCCAGTCCTCGCGGTTGGGGGTGCGCTCGTCGGGGAGTTCGGCCAGCGCGTCCCGGATCACCGCGAGCGGGATGCCGACCCGCTGTGCGGCCCGTACGAACGCGACCCTGCGCAGGGCGTCGCGGGTGTAGCGGCGCTGGTTGCCCGCCGTCCGGGTGCTGCTGATCAGCCCCTTGGACTCGTAGAAGTGCAGCGCGGAGACCGCGGCGCCGCTCCGCGCGGAGAGCTGGCCGACCGTGAGTTCATGACACTTGTAGGGAAGCTGAGGCACATCGGCAACCCTAACCGGAGGTGGGCTGTTGTTTACCCGGCCGGGTGCCACCGCCTTCCGGCCGGGTGCCTGCGCCGTCCGTGCCGGGTGCCTGCGCCTTCCGGCCGGGCGGGCGTTGACAGCGGCTCACCCGCTGCGCATCCTGAGCAAGCGCTTAGCCGGCGTGCGTCAGGGCGCGGCAACCCCGCGCGGTCGAAGCCCGAGGAGGCACAGGGACATGGCGGAACCCAAGGTGTTCGGCTCGCTCGACGAACTGCGGGCCGCGGTCGGTGAGGAACTCGGGCCCACCCCGTGGCTGGAGGTCGACCAGAAGCGGATCGATCTGTTCGCGGACGCGACGGGGGATCACCAGTGGATCCATGTGGACCCCGAGCGCGCGGCGGCCGGCCCGTTCGGCTCCACCATCGCCCACGGCTATCTGACGCTGTCGCTGCTGCCCACGCTCGTCCCGCAGCTGATGCGCGTCGAGGGCGTGCAGATGGGCATCAATTACGGCCTGGACAAGGTACGTTTCCCCGCCACCGTGCCGGTCGGCTCGCGGCTGCGGGCGCTGGCCCGCATCGAGGAGGTGACCGAGGTGCCGGGCGGGGTGCAGCTGGCGACCGCGGTGACGGTCGAGCGCGAGGGCGGCCAGAAGCCGGTGTGCGTCGCGCGGACCCTCAGCCGCTTCTACCTGTGAGGGCCGCGCGGGCCTCCCCGCGCGCCGATTTCCGTACGCGGGACGTGAATGCGCCGGGGCGCGTCCGGCCACCCCGGCGACGCTTTCACGGCTGCACGAAGAAGTAATCGGCAACCAGACCTATGGGGTTGGGCCAGTCGATGAAGACGCGAATGGCCACCAGACCGTTGTCGGATGCGATGTTGTAGACGGAATAGCGTGCGTTACCGACGAACTTTCCACCGCTGCCCGTCGGCCCTTCGCTGATGCTCACGAAAGCGCGGGTGTTGGCGTTGAAGGTGTTCGAGGTGAGATTGAGGACCCACCACCCGTTGCGCGCGCCCCAGTTGTGCCGGTAGGTGTACCCGAACCCCTGCAGGTCCTGCGGTCCGAAGCCGGCGGGCTGGCGGTCGCCGACAAACTTGATCTGCGATTCCTCCAGTTTGGCTTCTTCGAACTGGACTTCGCCGTGCCCTGATGTGGAACCGGCCATAACGGTTTCCTCCATTCGATCTGCGCGATCGACGCCCGGGCGGACGATGGCGATTAACGTCCACCCGGACCCGGATACCGTCAAGGGCGTTTAATGGCCAGCATCTCTGACCTTTACCGCTTTTCCGCGCCGACCATGCGCAGTACGAGATCGGCATAAAGGGCACCGACATCATCGGGCGTACGCGGACCGTCCGCGGTGAACCAGCGGGCGACGTCCACACACAGCGAGAGCACCGCCAAGGTGGTGCCCGGCACATCGTCGACCGTGAACTCGCCCGCGTCCGCGCCGTCCTGGATGATCCCGCGCAGCAGCCGGTCGGTGCGCCGCCGCAGCCCGGCGACCTCGGCGTAGTGCTCCTCGCCCAGCGCCTGCAGCTCGTACTGGATGACCCGGGCCGTGGTGTGGTGCTCGGCGTGCCAGCGCGCGAAGGTGCGTACGGCGCCCTCCAGGCGCTCGGCGGCGCTCCCCGGGGCGGCCGCGGCCTCCCCCATGATGCGCAGCGCCTTTTCGTGACCGAGGCCGCTGATGCGGTAGAGCAGCTCTTCCTTGGTCTTGTAGTGGATGTAGAGCGCGGCCGGGCTCATCCCGGCCCGGCCCGCGATGTCGCGGGTGGTGGTGGCGTGGTAGCCGCGCTCGGCGAAGGCCTGGACGGCGGCGGTGACCAGTCGCCGGGCCGCGTCCGGGGCCACATCGGCCCACTGCGCGTCCTGGGGGCCGTGCCCCGGTTCCTGCTCCGCCTCCGCGCCCATCGCGCACCCCGATCCTGTGGTCCGCCGCGGGCCTTCCGGCGGCGGACCGAACACGATACCGCGAGGGTGAGCAAGCGCTTAGAGCACGGCCGGGCGCCGCTGGGGACGGCGGCGGTTCAGAAGGCGGAAACCCCGGTCAGCGCGCGCCCGATGACCAGTTTCTGTATCTGGCTGGTGCCCTCGTACAGGGTCATCACACGGGCGTCCCGCAGCAGCTTGCCGACCGGGTACTCGTCGATGTAGCCGTAGCCGCCGAAGACCTGGAGGGCGTTGCTCGCGGCGCGTACCGCGGCCTCGGAGGCGAAGAGCTTGGCCTTGGACGCCTCGGTCGCGAACGGCAGGCCGCGCTCGATGAGATCGGCGACCCGCCAGGTCAGCAGCCGCGCGGCGTCCACGTCCACGGCGATGTCACTGATCAGCTCCTGGACCAGTTGGTGGCGGGCGATCGGCTTGCCGAACTGCTCGCGCTCGCCTGCGTAGCCGATGGCCGCGTCCAGTGCGGCCTGCGCCAGGCCCACACAGCCGGCCGCCACCGACATCCGCCCCTTGGCCAGAGCGGACATCGCGACCGCGAACCCCTTGCCCTCGGGCGCCATCATCGCGGCGGCGGGCACCCTGGCGTCGGTGAGGACCAGCTCGGCGGTGGCCTGCCCGCGCAGCCCCAACTTGCCGTGGATCACCCGGCGTTCCAGGCCGGGGGTGTCGGTGGGGACGAGGAAGGCGCTGACCCCCTTGGGGCCGGGGCGGTCGCCGGTGCGCGCGAAGAGCAGCACCACATCGGCCCAGGTGCCGTTGGTAATGAACATCTTGGTGCCGTTGAGGACGTAGTCGCCGCCGTCGCGTACGGCCCGGGTGGCGAGGCTGCCCGCGTCGGAGCCGGTGCCGGGCTCGGTGAGTCCGAAGCAGCCGACGGCCTCGCCGGAGGTGAGCCCGGGCAGCCAGCGCCGCTTGTGCTCCTCCTCGCCCCAGACGGCGATGGTCTTGGCGACCAGGCCCAGCGATACGGACACGATGCCGCGTACGGAGGAGTCGCCGCGGCCCAGTTCCTCGGTGGCCAGGACGTAGGAGAGGTGGTCGCCGCCGGAGCCGCCGTACTCCTCGGGGACGGTCATCCCCAGCAGGCCCAGGCCGCCGAGCCGCTTCACGATGGCGCGGTCGACCTGCTCGGCGCGGTCCCAGGCGGCGGCGTGCGGGATGATCTCGCGGTCGACGAAGTCCTTGGCGAGCCGCCGCACTGCGGCCTGCTCCTCGCTGAGCTCCAGGTTCATCAGGGCCTCTGGTGGGAGTGGGCGGACCGTGACCGGTCGGGCACGGGAACGGCCGGGAGGGTGCCTTGCCTGTGGCCGGCGGGGCGCCTTGCCGGGTCGGGAGAACGCCTTAACTACCACCGCTAGTTTTCCGGCGGCAGGCTCTACTATGTGCGGCATGGCCCGACCCCGCAAGCCCCTCCTGAGCCGCGAGCGCATCGTCGCCACCGCACTGGCGCTCATCGACGCGGAGGGTCTGGCGGCGGTATCCACCCGCCGGCTCGCCGCCGAACTCGGCGTCAGCGGCCCGTCGTTGTACAACCACTTCACGACCAAGGACGAGATCCTGGACGCGGTCGCCGACACGGTCATCGCCAAGGTCGACGTATCGGTTTTCCAGCCGGGCGGGGACTGGCGCACGGGACTGCTGGACTGGGCCCGCTCCTACCGCGCGGCGCTCGCCGCACACCCGCACATCGTGCCGTTCCTCGCGCAGGGGCCCGGCCGCCGCCCGGCCGCGCTGAAGATGGCGGACACCGCGTTCGGCGCGATGGTCGAGGCGGGCTGGCCCCCCGCGCAGGCGACCCGGATCTGCGCGATGGTGCGCTACTTCGTCGCGGGTTCCGCGCTCGCCTCCTTCGCCCGCGGCTTCGTGGCCGACCCGACCGCCTACGACCCGGCCGACTATCCCCACCTGGGCCGGGCCCACCTCCTGGTGGAGCACCAACAGCAGGTGGACGAGGGCGCCTTCGAGACGGGGCTGCGGGCGCTGGTGGACGGGCTGGCGCTGCGCCATCCGCAGCTCGTACCGCCCCACCCGCCGGGATAGATGTAGAGTGCAATTGCCCGTCGCGGGCGGGACGCACCGGTGTGACGCGGGAGGCAGTGTGCGACAGCCCATCCCTGCCCTGGCACGGCAGTTCAGCAGGTTCCCACGGCCGGGCCGCTTGGCACCGCCGCCGGGGAAGGCCGCGGGGCCATGGGAGTTCGTGCTCCAGGTGCTGCGCGGCCAGGCCCAGGTGGACTTCCTGCCGAGCGCCCTCACCGGCGCGCTCTTCTGCGTCGCACTGTTCGCGGCGGGCTGGGAGTACGGGCTGTACGGGCTCCTGGGCACCGCCGCGGGCACGGCCACCGCCCGCCTGCTCGGCGTGGAGCGGGCGCGGGTCGCGGCGGGGCTGGAGGGGTTCAACGCCTGCCTGGTCGCCGTCGGATGCGCCGTCCTCCTCGGCGCCGACCGGCTCTCCACCGCACTGCTGGCCCTCGGCGGCAGCGCGCTGGTCACCGTCGTCACCGCGGCGGCCGCCCGCGGGCTCGCCACCTGGGGGCTGCCCACGCTCACCCTCCCGTTCTGCGTGACGGCCGGCGCGCTGACGCTGGCCGCCCCCGGCTTTCCCCGGGCCTGGCACCACGCCGCGGCCCCGGCGGCGCTCCCCGTCCCGGCCGACGGGACGGCCGCCCCCGGCTTCTCCGGCCTCTGGCACGGCTTCTTCACCAACTTCGCCGAGATCTTCTTCATGCCGCAGTGGTACGTCGGCCTGATCTTCCTCGTCGGCATCCTCGCGGGCTGCCGCCGCGCCGCGGCCGCCGCCTGCCTGGGCAGCGCCGTCGGCCTGCTCACGGCCTGGGCCCTGGGCGCCCCCGCCGACCAGATCACCACGGGCACCATGGGCTACAACGGCGTACTGACCGCGATGGCCCTGTGCGGGGTCTTCCTCCCGGTGACGCCCTGGGGCGTCGCCTACGCGGCGCTCGGCGCGGTCGCCGCGACCGTACTCACCCCGGCCCTCACCGCCCTGGCCGGCCCCTCCGGCGGCCACGCCTTCACCTGGCCGTTCGTCCTGGTCACCCTCGCCTTCCTGGCGGCGGCCCCGGCGTTCCCGCGCCTGCGGGCGAGCGGGGCGATGGCGGCGGCCGCGTAGTACGCAGGCGCGGCCTGTCACGCGCGGCCGAAACCCCTTGCCCCGCCGGGCCGTTCAGCCCGGCGGGGCCGTGCACTGCTTGGTGGGCGGGGTCCGCTCGGGCCAGGCCAGCTTCTCGAACTGGATGTGGCGGGCGGGGTCGGGGGACAGCTTCACGATGGCGACTGCCTTGTTGTATGGGGTGCCGTAGCTGTTCAGGCAGATCCAGCCCGCGGCGCCGCGGACGAGTTCGCGGCCGTGCAGGCGCGGCCAGGAGGCGGCGATGGACTCCAGCGGCGGTATGCGGTCCTTGACGACCGTGCGGTTGCGGATTCCGGCGATCGCGGTGAGTGCGGAGTCGTGGGTGGTGACGGTGCGGCCGTCGGCCAGGCCGGTGGGGCCGATGTCGCCGACGGCGGACCGCTTGTCCTTGTCGCGGACCAGCTCGGCCAGCGCGGTGGCGTCGGCCGCCGAACCGCCGGTCGCGGGCGGGTTGTTGGTGGTCCAGGCGTCCTCGTGGGTGATCGTGGCGTACTCCACGGTCAGCCCCGCGCCGTAGGTGAAGGCGTCCCAGTTCATGCTCGGGTCGAGGGCGAGGGTGGAGGCTCCGGAGACGGTGACCACCCGGAAGGGGCGGTCGGCGCAGCCCCGTTTGCCCAGGGCGTGCACCAGTTGGGTCAGGGCGCGCGGGCGGCCGGAGAAGTAGACCGTGGTCGCCTTGGAGTCGCAGAGGTTGTTGACCATCTGGACGAAGTCGTTGGCGGTGGCCGTGGAGGAGTTGTATTCCTCGGGGGCGTAAGGCGTCCCCTTGGTCTGCGCGCGGAAGGCGGCGCGCAGCGACCTGGCGTACAGGTCGTCCTCGTGGTTGTCCTCCACCAGGAACGTCTGCGCCGGTTTGACGTCCAGATGGTTGGCCAGGGCCCGCGCCTGGTCCCGGTTGGAGGGGACGATCTTGGCCAGTCCCGGGTACCGCCTGGGCCGCCGCTTGTCGTTGGCCAGGTCGTCCGCGGTGATCGGGCCGCCGACCACCGCGATGCCCTTGGTGTTGGTGAGGTAGTCGATGGTCTGCTCGGTGCGGGTGACGCTGAGGTTGAAGCCGAAGACCGCGCGCAGCCGGTCCCGGCCGGAGCGCGACATCCGTCCGAGCTGGTCGGCCACCTCCTTCCAACGGGCCATGTCCCGGCCAGGGTTGGCCAGGACGAGACGGATCGGCGGCTCCTCCTCACCCTCCTGGTTGGCCCGGTACTGCGCCAGGTAGGCGCCCTGGACCTCCCGCAGGACCTGGGCCCGCTCGGCCCGGTCCTCCTTCTCCAGGGTCATCGGGATCATCAGCGCGATGGTGGCGTAGGGCTTGCCGCCGCCGGTGATGCGGTCATTCTCCTTCTTGATCCGGTCCGAGACCGGGCGCAGTTCGTCCATGAAGGCGTACCCGCCATCGGTGACGCCGGTGCACTCACTGTCGCCGTCTCGCTTCTGCACGCCCTCCGCGCAGGAGTCGTCCGACCAGGTCAACGCGCCCCAGACGGCGAGCGGTACGAGAACCACGAGCGCCAGCAGCCAGTGCGCGGCCCGCAGGATCGGCGGCCTGGCGAGGTGCCAGTGCCACGCCCGGGCAAGGGGATTCACCATCGGCTTCCCTCAATCCACCGGTAGATCAGGTGCCTGGACTCCGCCGACCAGCGCGTCGATCCAGCCGCCGTCGGCGATGACGTCGACATAGGCGTTGTGGGCGCGGTCGCTGCGCGGATGGTGGTCGTAGTCCGTACAGAGCACTTCCAGGGCCGCCCGTACGCGCACCATGTCGCCGTCCCCGTGGCCCGAGGGGAGCGGGGCCAGGGGCGCGGACAGCCGCCACACGGTGGCCAGCAGCTGGCGGATCGCGGCGTGCACACCGCTGCCCGCCGCGCGCTCGGCGCAGCCCGGGCACTGCGGCAACAGGCTCTCGTCGGGCGGGTGTCGGGGCGCGAAGCCGTCGAAGGCCTGCGGTGCGGCGGCGAGGAGGTTGAGGTCTTGGAGCCACTGCGTGGGGGTGTGGCGCAGATAGCGGTGGTGCATCGCCCGTACGGCCAGGGTGTCGAACCGGCCCAGGGCCAGGGCATGGTGCAGATACCGCCGCTCGTGCCGCACGGAGTCGGCGGCCAGCACGTCGCCCGGGCTGTAGTGGGCGGCCAGCCGGGTGTGGATCTGCGACCAGCGCTCCGGGCCGCCCCGGGTGCGCAACTCGTGCAGCAGGAGGGCGCGCAGCGCCCGGTCCGTGACCAGCGGCGCCCTGCCGTACGCCCGCTGCGGCCAGGGGTGGTGGTTCCAGTGGGGCTGTTCCAGGGCTCCGGCCAGCAGCCGCCGTACGCTCAGCGCGGGGCTGGGGCCGGGCCCGTCCTGCTGGGCGGAGCGCAGCAGTTGCGCGGCGGCGTCCTCCTCCAGCGCGGGCGCGACGGCCAGGGCCTGTTCGCGTACGGCGGGGTCCGGCAGGAGCTGTGCCAGCAGCCGGGCGGTGATCCCGGGGGCCGCGCCGGAGGGCGGCGACGCGAGCAGGTGCTCCAGCGCGAAGGGCTCCGGCCCCTGCAACTGCTGGAGGGCGGCCCGTACGAGCAGCAGCGCGCTGCCCGCCCGGCCGCCGCTGAGCCTGCCGATGACGGTGGGGAGGGAGGCGGGGTAGTCGGTGCCGCCGAGCATGGTGCGTATCTGGGCGTCGCTGATGGGCGGGATGCCCAGCCGCAGCAGCCAGGTCCGCGGCGGGCAGCGCTCGGGGGCGCTCCAGGGCGCGGGGTGGGTGGTGGGGGTCAGGTGCGGGCCGGAGCCGGGGCCGAGCGAGGTGGCGAAGACGACGGGGAGCATGCCGCGGCGTCCCCTGCGCTGCTGGGCGAGAGTGGCATAGCCCAGCAGGAACGGGGTGAGGAAGCGCTCGCGCAGGGTCTCGTCGACGTTGTCCAGGAGGATGAGGCAGGGGTGGCGGGTCCTGCGGGCCCAGTAGCCGTAGGAGCCGTCGATGTCGGCCAGCAGGGCGGCGATCAGATGGGACTCCACCCAGGCGCGGTCCGGTCCGCCCCTGCGGAACTTCTGCACGAGGCCGAACAGGCGCTGTACGCCGTCGCCGTTGGCGTCCGCCAGACGCGAGCGCCACCACACTCCGCGGGCGTCCTCGCCGCCGCGCTCCAGGAAGGTCTCCGCGGTGGCCTGCAGCACGCTCTCCAGACCCGGCACGCCCGGCAGCAGGGGCCCCACCACCGCTCCCAGAGCATTGAGCCAGCGCCTGAGCTGAGCGTCGCGGGCGCCGGGGTCCGGATCGCGCTGCACGAGGATGCCGCGCAACTCCTCCTCCGCCTCGGCGAGTTCGGCGGGCGGCACGGGCTCGGGGTTGGCGGTCTCCCGGCGCCAGGCGGTGAGCACCAGCAGGGCGGGCGAGAGCCGTGGAAAGGACAGGGCGTGGCTGCCTCCGTCGGGCGCCTTGGACAGCTCGTGGCGCACCTCGAAGAGCAGGTTGGTGACCGGCGAGGCGTTCGCCGAGTCCAGCCGCTCGCGGTCCATCCGGTCCACCGCGGAGTACGGGAGCCCGGACAGGTCCACCCGGGCAGTGGGTACATGGGCGTGGTAGCCGTCGTAGAGGGCGTCGAGCACGGCGGTCTTGCCCGTGGCCCGGTCGCCGACGATCTCCACCACGGGCTCGCCGCCGGGGAACTGCGGCTTGGTCCAGCGCCCTCCGCCGGCCGGCATCCCCAGCATCGCCGGGGCGAGCGCGTCGACCACGGCCCCGAGGTTGTACAGATGGCCCCCCATGCCGTCCCCCCGGCAGTCCTCGTTCCCGCCGGGGCCGGCGTCGTGGCCGGCCCGGCGTCCCGATCGGCCCGGCGTCCCCGCGGTGGGCGCCGCAGGCACCGGGGCCGCGTGGAGGCAGACGATAGGACAGGATCCGGGGCGCGACAACAACTGCGCGCCGCCCACGCGGAGTTGGCCGGGAATCACAGTCGGCCAGGACCCGCGGTCGCACCCGGAGAACGGCCGAACCCGGCATCGGAGCCGAACCGGCAGGCAGGGACGGGCCAGGGAGCCGGGCTGGCCGGGCGTGGCCGAACCAGGAAGCAGGGCGAGCCCAGGGAGCCGGGGCGGGCCCAGGAAGCCGGGCCGGGCCGGGAAGCGGTCAGGGGTTCTTGATGGTGATGCCCCCGTTGCTGGTGGTCGCTTCGAGGCGGTACTTGGCGGCCGGGTCCTGGGTGACGCCTATGTTCTTGTCGCCGTTGTCGGTCGTGGCCAAGACCTGGTACGCGCCGGACGGCACGGTCAGGGTCACCTTGCCGTTGGACGTCTTGGCGCGGACGTTCTGCCGGGTGGCGGTGGCGAGGTCGATGGCGCCGTTGGAGCTCTCCGCGGCGATGCTGCCGCCCTTCAGGTCGCGCCCCGTGACCCGGCCGTTGCTGGTGCGTACGTCCACCGCGCCGGACACCCCCTCCAGGTCCACACGGCCGGAGCTGGTGCTCACCTGCACCGCGCCCACCCGGGTCAGTTTGATCGCGCCGTTGGTGGTCCGGCCCTTCACCGCCAGCCCGGCCGGTACATCGACGGTGTAGCTCACCGAGCAGCGGCTGCCGCAGCCGCCGAGCACCAGCTCGCCGCCCTCGACCCGGTGGCTCGCCCCTTGCGGCTTGTTGCCGCGGTACTCGACCGTGCGGTGCACGGACACCGTGGTGGCGCCTTGCTTGCCACGCAGCGTCACCGCGCCGTTGGTGTTGTCGATCCGTACGGAGGTGACCTTCTGCGTCAGCGCGGCGTCGTCCTTGAAGGTCGTCGCGGGCCCCAGGCCGCACGCGCCGAGCCCGCCCACGGCGATGGCGGCCAGCGCTACGGCCCCGAGGCAGCGGAACGGCTTGCGCATGGAACTCCCCCTGTTGGTTCTTTGAAGTCGCTGCTCCCGGCCCCTTTCCGGAACCGGCGCACTCCGAAGACTACGGGGAGCCGCACGGCAGCGACCATGGGGAAAACCCCCGGTTGTGAGGGGTGAAAACCGCAGTTCGCGACGGCACTCGGCGCCTAGAAGACGACCAGCGCGCGGCCTCCCTTGCCCGCCACCATCGCCTCGAACGCGGCCGGAATCCCTTCCAGTTGGATGCGCTCGGTAACGAGGGCGGAAAGATCGAGAGCTCCCGTACGGACGTGTTCGGCGATGACGGGGAGGTCCTTGGCCGGGTCGCTGTTGCCGTACACACAACCCGAGAGCGTACGGCCGTAGTAGAAGAGCTCCAGCGCGGAAAAGGTGACCTGCTGGTCCTTGCCGCCGATGCCCACGACGGTGGTGCGGCCCCCGCGACGGGTGGCCGTCCACGCCGTACGGATGGCGTCCGCCCGCCCCACGCACTCGATGGCGACATCCGCCCCGACGCCGCCGGTCAGCGCGCGTACCTCCTTGGCGGTGTCCGGCGTCGCGAGCAGGAAGTCGGTGGCGCCCGCGGCACGCGCCAGCTCCTCCTTGGCAGGGGACACATCGACGGCGACGATGCACCCGGCGCCCGCGATCCGCGCGGCCTGAAGCGTGGCCAGGCCCACCCCGCCCACGCCGAGGACGGCCACCGACTCGCCCGCGCGCACCCGCGCCGAGTGGTGCACCGCACCCCAGCCGGTAAGAACGGCGCAGCCCAGCAGGGCCGCGTCGGCCAGCGGCACCCCGGCGGGCAGCGGGAGGGCCGCGCGGGCGGCGACCACGGTCTCCTCCGCGAAAACGGCGGTGCCCAGCCCCGGGTACAGCTCTCCGCCGCCACCGGCCAGCCGCGCGTACGGCACAGTCGCCGCGGCCGCCGAATCGCCGCACAGCCAGGGCTCGTCCAGGCCGCAGTAGTGGCAGTTCCCGCAGGACGGCGCCCAGTTGAGGACGACCTCGTCGCCGGGCGCGACATGCCTCACGTCCGGGCCGACGGCGGTGACGGTGCCCGCGCCCTCGTGCCCCAGGACGGCCGGGACCGGCTGGCGCAGGGTGCCGTTGGACAGCGAGAGGTCGGAGTGGCAGACCCCGGCGGCGGCCAGGCGGATACGGACCTGGCCGGGTCCGGGCTCCGGCAGGTCGATCTCGACGATCTCCAGCGGAGCACCCACGGCGGGCAGTACGGCGGCACGGGTCATGGCGGCGGCTTCCGTTCATCGGCGGAGCTGGGCAGAACAGCAGAGACGACAGAAACGGCAGAGACGGCAGAGACGGCAGAGACGACAGGATCAGATGCAGAACAGGGACGGGGACAGGGGCAGGTGCAGAACAGCGACAGGCCCGGCGGGAGGGCGGCGAAACCGCCCTCCCCCGGTCACCGCCGCAACATCAGAACTGCAGCGACTTGGTCTGCAGATACTCGGTCAGACCGTGCACTCCCAGCTCGCGCCCCACGCCCGACTGCTTGTAACCGCCGAAGGGCGCAAGGAGGTTGAAGGACCCGCCGTTGATGTCGACCTGCCCGGTGTCCAGGCGGCGGGCGAAGGCGACGGCCGTCTCCTGGTCGCCCGCCCAGACCGCACCGCCCAGCCCGTAGGCGGAGTCGTTGGCGATGCGCAGCGCCTCCTCCTCGCTCTCGTACTTCAGGATGGACACGACCGGGCCGAAGATCTCCTCCTGCGCGATGGTCATGTCCGCCGTGACGTCGGCGAAGACGGTGGGGCGTACGAAGTAGCCGCGCTCCTGGCCCTCGGGGGCGTCCGGGCCGCCCGCCACCAGCCGGGCGCCCTCCTGCACACCGCGCTCGATGTAGCCGCGTACCCGGTCCCGCTGCTTGGCGTTGACGACCGGGCCCAGCCGGCTCTGGTCGTCCTGCGGGTCGCCCGCGATGTAGGTGCCCACGGCCTGTGCCGCCAGCGCCACCGCTTCCTCGTACTGGTCGGCGTGGACCAGCATGCGGGTCAGGGCGTTGCAGGACTGGCCGGAGTTGCGCATCACATCGGCGACGTTGACCTGCACCGCCTGGGCCAGGTCGGCGCCCGGGAGGATGACGTTGGCGGACTTGCCGCCGAGTTCGAGGGCGACCCGCTTGACGTCGCCGCCGGCGATCGCGCCGATCTTCTTGCCGACGGCGGTGGAGCCGGTGAAGGAGACCAGGTCCACGTCCGGGTGCTCGGCCAGCGCCTGGCCCGCGACCTGGCCGAGGCCGGTGACGAGGTTGAAGACACCGGCCGGCACGCCCGCCGCGTCCACGCACTCGGCGAAGAGCTGGGCGGTGAGCGGGGTGTCCTCGGCGGGCTTGAGGACGATGGTGCAGCCCGCGGCGAGCGCCGGGGCGACCTTGTTGACGATCTGGTGCAGCGGGTAGTTCCAGGGCGTGATCGCGGCGACCACGCCGACCGGCTCGTGGAAGACGGTGGAGTTCCCGATGCGCTCCTCGAAGGAGTAGGAGGCGGCGAGTTCGGCGTACGAGCCGGTGACGGCGACCGGCAGGGCGGCCTGCACCCGCCGGCTGAAGCCGAGCGTGGCGCCCAGCTCGGCGGTGATGGTCTGGGCGATCTCCTCCATGCGGGCGGCGAGCTGGTCGCGCAGCGCGGTCAGCCGGGCCGCGCGCTCGGCCGGGGCGGTGGCGGCCCAGCCGGGCAGCGCGGCGCGGGCGGCGCGCACGGCGGCGTCCACATCGGCTTCCGTGCCGGCCGGGACGGTCGCGATGACCCGCTCGTCGGCCGGGTTGACCACATCGATCGTCTCGGCCCCGGCGGCGGGCCGCCAGGCGCCGTCGATGAACATCGCGTCGTGGTACTTCACTTCGTCGTCCTCCCGGGCCAGTTGCTGGTGGTGCGCACCCCCAAACTATCGGCGGTAGTTTTCCCGCGCCAGAGACTCCCGGACATGCTGTGGCCGGTGTGGGGTGGTGCGGCCGCGGGCCGGGCCCGGTGCGGGCCCGGCCGTGCGCCGCCCCGCGCCTCAGGCGCCGGACGTACCCATGATCCGTACGAGCGGGGCGAAGCCACCGGTCTCGTGCCCGGCCGCGAGAGTCCGGTCGAGCAGGGACTTGGTGACGGCCAGGGCCTCGGTGTTCACACCCCGGGCGCGGGAGGCCTCGACGATGTGCGCCATGCCGGCCGACAGCATGGCGTTGCTGCCCTCGCCGCGGGAGATGGTGCCGGTGTCGAGGTCGTGTGCGAGCTGCGCGGCGATGGCGGGCATGATCGAGCCGATCCCGTCGGTGAAGGGCGCCAGTTCGCCCGCGGAGATGCCCTCCGAGGCGGCCAGGGCGAAGGCGTGCGCGAGCGCGCCGGCGGTGCCGTAGAAGTAGCTCAACAGGGACAGGTCGTACACCGCCGCGAGGCCGTGGTCGGCGCCCAGGTGGTGGGCGTTGCCGCCGAGGACCTTGAGCGTGTCCAGGTGGGCGTCGTAGGCGTCCTTCGAACCGCTGTAGAGGAGCAGCGCGTCGGGGGCTCCGACGACCTGCGGCGGCACCATGACCGAGCCGTCGAGGTAGTCGATGCCGTGCCCGGCCGCCCACACGGCCGCCCGGCGGGAGCGCTCGGGGGAGTCGGTGGTGAGGTTGACCAGCACCCGGCCCTTCAGCTCGGCGGCCACCGGCTCCAGGACCTTGTCGCTGACGTTGTAGTCCAGCACGCACACCACCACCAGGGGGCTGGCGGTGACGGCCTCGGCGACCGAGTCCGCGCGCACCGCGCCGCGGGCGACCAGGTCCTCCGCCTTGCCGGCGGACCGGTTCCACACGGTGGTGGGGTGGCCGGCGGCGAGGAAGGCGGCGGCCAGCGCATGGCCCATCGCGCCGAGCCCGAGGACGGTGACGGGGGTCTTGTTCACGAGGTGCTCCACTTCTGCCGGGACCGGCCGGGCGCCGGTCCTTCGTCGTGGCACCACCGTGCCCGCCCGCACTTTCGGTCGGCTCCGGGTTTCCTTTCGGTACGGCGGACGCGGCCGAAAGCGCCGTCGGTGCCGTGGGGCTAGGGCCTGTCCGCAACGTCCCGTCTGGCCTGCGGGCGGACGACGGGTGACGACAGGCCCTATGCCCGCGCCGTCAGCAGTGGCTGGAAATACCCGTCGGCGTCCGGCTCGTGCCAGCGCGCGTGCGTGAACCCCGCGGCCGTGACGAGGCCGGTCACCTGCTCGCGGCTGCGGGCGCGGGACCGGGCGCGGCGCACCGCCACCCGCCAGCCGTCGCCCTGCGGCAGCAGTTGGAAGTGCTCGAAGTCGTAGGTCTCGCCGTCCTCGTGCCACTCCCACAGCTGGAAGGTGATCACCCGGCTGCCGTCGGGGGTACGGGCGATCTGCGGCAGGGTCGCCGGGCGCCGCACTTCGTACGCGCGCACGCCGAGCAGCAGCAGCCCGCCGGGGCGCAGCACCCGCCGCATGGACGCCAGCGCACTGCCCGCGTCCTGGGGTGTGAGGAGGTGGGCCAGGGAGTTGTCGGCGCACACTACGGCGGCGAAGGTGCCGTCGGGGAAGGGGAGTTGGCGCATGTCGGCGGCGGCCAGGCGCAGCGGCAGGTCCCGCATGGCCGCTTCCCTGGCGGCGCGGGCCAGTGCGCCACCGCTGAGGTCCGTACCGGTGACGCGCTGCCCGGCGGCGGCGAGGCCGATGGCCTGGGTGCCGATGCCGCAGGCGCAGTCCAGGACGGGGTGCGGGCCCTCGCCGAGCGCGGCGCGGATACGGGCGTCCAGCGCGCCACCCTGCCGGGTCACCTGGGCGGGCCAGTCCGGGTACAGGAAGTGGTAGGAATCGGCGAGTTCGTCATAGAAGCGGCTGACCGGGGGCGGCAGGTGCTCCGACGGCTCCATGGGGAGACCGTAGCGCCGTTGCGCACGGCCTGCGGGCGCCCCGGCACCGACGAGGAGGAGCCCGGGTTCCCCCGCGCGGCGGAGGGGGCCGGCGGATCGGCCGTCCCGGCGGATGAGTGATCTTCGGTCCCGGGCTCGATGCCCTGGTGCGCGGCCCGATGGAACCGTGTCCGGTGAACACGATCTTCCATCCCGTCAGGAGGCCCGGACCATGTCCGAGTTCACTCTCCCCCGCCTCGCCGACGCTCCCGCCGAGGTTCCGCCGCCGTCGCGGCGGGCCGTCCGGGCCGCCTACGCCTCGGCGTTCTCCGCGACCGTCGGGTTCATTCCGCTGCACGCGGTCTGGGCGCTGGGCATTCCCCTGTGGGCCAACGAGGACAGGTTCCGGGAGTGGTACGCGATGGGCGGCGGGCCGTACCTCTTCGTGCTCAGTGGGCTGGCGCTGTCGGCGGGCATCCTGGCGCTGAGTCTGGTACGGCCGTGGGGCGTGGTCTTCCCCGGCTGGACGCCGTTCCTGGCGGGGCGCAGGGTTCCGCGCCGGGCGCTGGCCGGCACGGCCTTCGGCGTCGCGGTCCTTCTGCTCCTTTACACCGTCTGGGCCGCGGCGCGCACCGTCGCCGACTTCGCCGACGAGGGCGTCTTCAGTGCGTGGATCGTCGTCTACGGCATACCGCAGTTCCTGGTGTGGGGCGTCGGCCTGTTCGTCGCCGCGCTCGGCTACCGCCGGCGGACCGCGTGAGCGCTCCACCGGGTGTGCGGTGTGCCGCCCGCGGGTGCGTCGTGGCCGGTCGCGCCCACGCGGCAGCGCCGCATACCGACGCGGACCCGCGCCCCGTACGGGCGCGGGAGAGACCCGCTCAGATGATGCCGTACAGCAGTCCCGCGCCCAGGACCACCAGCGAGGTCAACGCCGCCCATTTCACGGTGAACTTGGTGTGGTCGCCGAATTCGACCTTGGCCATGCCGACCAGGACGTAGACGGCGGGGACCAGCGGGCTGGACATGTGCAGGGCCTGGCCGACCAGGGAGGCGCGGGCGATCTCCACAGGGGCCACGCCGTGGGCGGCGCCCGCCTCGGCGAGGATCGGCACGATGCCGAAGTAGAAGCCGTCGTTGGACATGAAGTAGGTCAGCGGGATGCTCAGGACGCCGGTGACGATGCCCATGTGCGGGCCGAGCGCGTCGGGGACGATGCCGACCAGCCAGCGGGCCATGTGCTCGACCATGCCGGTGCCGGTGAGCACGCCGGTGAAGACGGCGGCGGCGAAGACCATGCCGGAGACGTTCAGGACGTTCTCGGAGTGCGCGGCGATCCGGGCCTTCTGGTCCTTCATCTGCGGGAAGTTGACGGTCAGCGCGATGGCCGCGCCGATGAGGAAGAGGACCGGGATCGGCAGGGTCTGCAGGATGAGGAGGGTGAGCAGGGCCAGGGTGAGCGCGGCGTTGAACCAGTAGAGCTTGGGGCGCAGGGTGGCGCGGTGCGGGTCCAGGCCCTGGAGGTCGTCGTCGGGCGCGCCCGCGGCGCCGCCGGTCCCCGCGGCGCCCGTCCCCTTGTCCGTACGGGCTCCAAAGCCGCCGGCCGCGACCAGCACCGTCTCGCTCTCCCGCTCCTCGGCTGCCCCGGCGGTCCTGACCGCCCCCACGGCCTCGTCCAGCGTCAGGACGCCCAGCCGCTTGCGCTCGCGCCGGCCCAGCACGTACGCCAGCACGAAGACCGCGAGCAGGCCGGTGGCCAGCGCCGGGATCATCGGGATGAAGATGTCGCCGGCGTCCAGCTTGAGGGCGGTGGCGGCGCGGGCGGTGGGGCCGCCCCAGGGGAGGGTGTTCATCACGCCGTTGGCGGTGGCGGCGACGCCGGTCATGACCACCAGGCTCATCTTCAGGCGGCGGTAGAGCGGGTACATCGCGGAGACCGTGATCATGAAGGTGGTGGAGCCGTCGCCGTCCAGGGAGACGATCGCGGCGAGTACGGCCGTGCCGACCACGATGCGCAGCGGGTCGGCCTTGCAGAACCGCAGGATGCCCCGCACGATCGGGTCGAAGAGCCCGACGTCGATCATCACGCCGAAGTAGATGATGGCGAACATCAGCATCGCGGCGGTGGGCGCGAGGTCCCCGATGCCCTTGATGACGTACTCGCCCAGGTGCGCGCCCTTGCCGACCAGGACGCAGAACAGCACGGGGATGAGCACCAGCGCCGCCATGGGCGACATCTTCTTCATCATGATCAGCACCAGGAAGGTGGCGATCATGACAAATCCGAGGACTGTCAGCATGGGGACCTCACGTTCGCCGTTGAACTGCCGCTGAGGGCGGCAGAGGGCTGCCGCGCGGGCCGTGGTCCGCCCCCGGAGGGCGGTGAGGCGACGTTAGGGGCCGAAAACTTTCGTTAACAAGGTCTTGACGCGCGAGCAATACGAGCAAAACCACAGGTCACGAAATGGGGGTCACGGGCGTCAGCTGGACGGGCAGGCCGTTGAGCACCGCCGTCCCCGACAGCGGGTCCAGCCGCTTGCCGTCGTTGAGCTGGTTGACGTTGGCCCCGGGAGACGCGGAGGCGACGGCGGTGCGGGTGCCGGGCCGGTCGTGGCCCCAGCCGTGCGGCAGGCTCACCACTCCGGTCCGTACCGCCTCGGTGATCTCCACCGGCACCTCGATCTCCCCGCCGTCGCCTTTCAGCCGCGCCAGTCCGCCGTCCATGAGCCCCAGCCGGGCCGCGTCCTGGGGGTGGACCTGGACGGTGCAGCGGTTGGAGCCGCCGGTGAGCGAGGCGAGGTTGTGCATCCAGCTGTTGTTGGAGCGCAGATGGCGGCGGCCGACCAGCAGCAGCCCGTCGGCGCCCGGGGCCAGGGTGGTGCACAGCCGGGCGGCCTCGGCGGCGATCGGCTCCGGGCACAGTTCCACGGTGCCGCTGCGCGTCTTGAGCAGGCCGGGCAGGCGCGGGGTGAGCGGGCCCAGGTCGATGCCGTGCGGGTGCTCCAGTACGCGGGCGAGGTTCAGGCCCTGCGGGTCGGCGCCGAAGCCGTCCCCGTACGGGCCCAGGCGCAGCAGCAGGTCCAGGCGCCGCTCGGCGCCGTTCTCGCCCGTCAACTGCGCGGCGAGGTGCGGGACTTCGCGCCCGTGGACCGGGGAGTGCGCATCGGCGACGGCCTTGCCCAGCGCCGCGTCGATGACCAGGGCGTCCACCAGGTCCGGATCGGCGCCGTCCTGGCCGCCCGCGCACAGCACGAGCCGGGCGAAGATCTCGCTCTCGGCGAGCTGCCCCTCCTCCAGCGGGAGGGCGGGCCGGCTGTAGCGGACCTGGTTGCGCACGGCCAGCGCGTTGAACGCGTAGTCGTGGTGCGGGCTCTGGGAGGGGCGGGGCGGCGGCAGGACGACATGGGCGTGCCGGGAGGTCTCGTTCAGATACGGGTCGATGCTGACCATGAAGTCCAGGCCGGGCAGGGCGCGTTCGAGGCGGGCGCCATCGGGCACGGACAGCACGGGGTTGGCGGCGCTGGCGATCAGCGCGCGGATGCGCCCTTCGCCGGGGGTGTCGATCTCCTCCGCCAGTGCGGCGATGGGCAGTTCGGACTTGGCCTCGGGGTGGCGGCCGACCCTGCTGTGCCAGCGGCCGAGCGCGAAGCCCTTGCCGGGCGCGGGCGGGCGGGGTGCGCGGGCGGTGGCGGCGAGCGGGAACATGATGCCGCCGGGCCGGTCGAGGTTGCCGGTGAGGATGTTCAGTACGTCCACGAGCCAGCTGGTGAGGGTGCCGAACGCGACGGTGGTGGAGCCGAGTCGGCCGTATACGGCGGCGCGTTCGGCGCCCGCCACCTCGCGGGCCAGCGACCGGATGTCCCCGGCGGACACCTCGCAGGCCGCCGCGACCGCCTCGGGCGGGAAGTCGGCCGCCAGCGCGCGGACCTCCGGCACACCGGTGACGGCCGGGGCGGGGCGCACCAGCCCTTCCTCGAACAGGACGTGTGCCATGGCGAAGAGGAGCAGCGCGTCGGTGCCCGGCCTGATGGCCAGGTGCCGGTCGGCGAGGCGGGCGGTGCGGGTGCGCCGGGGGTCGACGACGGTCAGCCGCCCGCCGCGCCGGCGCAGTGCCTTCAGGCGGCCGGGGAAGTCGGGCGCGGTGCACAGACTGCCGTTGGATTCCAGGGGGTTGGCGCCGATCACGACGAGGTGGTCGGTGCGGTCCAGGTCCGGTACGGGGATGGCCTGGGCGTCTCCGTAGAGCAGTCCGCTGGAGACGTGCTTGGGCATCTGGTCGACGGTGGTGGCGGAGAAGAAGTTGCGGGAGCCGAGCGCGCCGAGCAGGACGGGGGTGTAGAGCTGGCCGGCGACCGTGTGCACGTTGGGGTTGCCGAAGACCAGGCCGACGGCGTTGGGCCCGTACTCCTCGATCACCGGGCGCAGTCCGCGCTGCACGGCGGCGAACGCCTCGTCCCAGGTGGCCTCCTGCAGCGCGCCGCCGCGGCGCACCAGGGGGCGGGTGAGCCGGTCGGGGTCGTTGTCCAGCTGGCCGAAGACCGCTCCCTTGGGGCAGATGAAGCCCTTGCTGAAGACGTCGTCGTGGTCGCCGCGGGCGGCGGTGACCCGGCCCTCCTCGATGGTCAGGGACAGGCCGCAGGTGGCCTCGCACAGCGGGCAGATACGCAGGGCGGTACGGCTCATCGGTCCCTCCCGGGGACGGTGGCTCAGGGCGCCTGCCGCACCGGGCCCGGGCACGATGGGGGCGCGCATACGCCACGACCATACCGACCGGTAGCCCGGTGTGTGGCCTCCGGGCCCGTGGCGCCAGGACGCCGCGGAGATCCGTCAGAAGCGCGCTAGTGCGGCCGGTCCAGGTGGCGGGCGAGGTAGGCCCGCAGCAGGTGCCGGGTCTCCGCGACGATGACCGGGTCGCCCGACGGGTCGGCGCGGAAGGCCAGTTGGAGCAGGGCGTCCGCCGACTCGACGCCGACCAGGAAGGCGGTGCGCAGCCCCTCGTCCGCCGCGTCCAGGCCCAGCCGCCCGGCGAGCAGGGCCAGCAGGCGGTCGGCGACCAGGTAGTTGGCCTGCCGGGGCTCGCGCGGCGCCGGGACGGTGAACTCCACCAGCGCGAAGCCCGGCACGGTCCGCTTCATGGCCAGGTACTCCTCCACCACCACGTCCATCGCCTGCCGCCAGCCCACCGGCGCCGCCCCCTGCCGCTCCGCGCCGTCCAGCCGGGCGGTGATGCGCTCGGTGTAGGTCTCCAGGTTGCGCAGGGCCAGCGCTTCGGCCATGGCGCGCTTGTTGGGGAAGAAGCGGTAGACCGAGCCGATGGGGACCTGTGCGCGCTCGGCGACCGCGCGGGTGCTCAGGCCTTCGTAGCCGGTCTCTTCGAGGAGTTCGGCGCACGCCTCGAGGATCGTGGCCAGGCGTTCGGCGCTGCGCCGCTGGACGGGGGCTCTGCGGAGCGAGGGTGGGTGCACTCCCCCATCCTGCCCGCAGTCCCGCCGCGGCAGGGGACTGCCGCCCCGTCCCGTTGATGCCCGGGTGTCCCTGGCCTGTTGACGGCCCTGTCCCGTTGACGACCCCGCGCCTCAATCCTAGGGTCTTGCATAGGATTCCTTGAGCGGCGGGAGCACGCGATGACAGGTACGGGCAACGAACAGGCGAGGAAGACGGCCGAGGGGCTGGTCTACTCCCCCGGCTTCGGCAACGAGCACAGCACCGAAGCCGTCCCCGGCGCACTGCCGCACGGCCGCAACTCCCCGCAGCGCGCCCCCCTGGGCCTGTACGCGGAGCAGCTCAGCGGCACCGCCTTCACCGAGCCCCGGCACCACAACCGCCGCTCCTGGCTCTACCGCATCCGGCCGTCGGCCGGCCACCCCCCGTTCGTACGGACCGGCAACGGCACGCTGCGCACCGCGCCCTTCACCGAGACCACCCCCGACCCCAACCGGCTGCGCTGGAACCCCCTCCCGCAGCCGGCCGGGCCCGTCGACTTCCTGGACAGCCTGTGGACCCTGGGCGGCAACGGCGACGCCACCCAGCGCGTGGGCATGGGCATCCACCTCTACAACGCCACCTCCTCCATGGAGCGGCGCGTCTTCAGCGACTCCGACGGAGAGCTGCTGATCGTCCCCGAGCAGGGCGCGCTGCTGCTCCGTACCGAACTGGGCCTGCTGCGCGCCGAACCCGGCGAGGTCGCCCTGATCCCGCGCGGCGTGCGCTTCCGCGTCGAGCTGCTGGAGGAGAGCGCGCGCGGGTACGTCTGCGAGAACTACGGGCAGCCCTTCCGCCTCCCCGACCTCGGCCCGATCGGCGCCAACGGCCTGGCCAACCCCCGGGACTTCCGCGCGCCGGTGGCCGCGTACGAGGACGTCCAGGAGCCGGTGGAGGTGATCAACAAGTACTGCGGCAACCTCTGGACGGCGACCTACGACCACTCCCCGCTGGACGTCGTCGCCTGGCACGGCAACCACGCGCCCTACGTCTACGACCTGCGCCAGTTCAACGTCATCGGCTCCATCAGCTACGACCACCCGGACCCGTCCATCTTCACCGTGCTGACCTCCCCCACCGACACCCCGGGGCTGGCGGGCGTGGACTTCGTGGTCTTCGCGCCGCGCTGGCTGGTGGGCGAGGACACCTTCCGCCCGCCCTACTTCCACCGCAATGTGATGAGCGAGTACATGGGCCTGATCGAGGGCGCGTACGACGCCAAAGCGGAGGGCTTCGTACCGGGCGGCGGCTCACTGCACAACATGATGTCCGCGCACGGCCCCGACCGGGAGACCTTCGAGAGGGCCAGCGCCGCCGAACTGAAACCGCAGAAGATCGACAACGGGCTGGCGTTCATGTTCGAGACCCGGTGGCCGGTGCTGCTGACCGAGCAGTCCCTGACCGCCGACCACCTGCAGCGGGGCTACGACGAGGTGTGGCAGGGTCTGGAACGCCACTTCCGCCCGTAATCCGCATACGGAGCCCGCCGTGACGACCTTCGCACCCGACTCGCTCGCCCTGAACCGCAAGCTGCCGCTGTGGTACCAGGTCTCGCAGTCGCTGCGTGCCTCGATACTGGGCCGCGCCCCCGAGGCGCCGCTGCGGCTGCCGACCGAGGACGCGCTCGCCGCCCACTACGGCGTGAGCGTGCTGACCATGCGGCAGGCACTCAAGGAACTGGAGGCGGAGGGGCTGATCAGCCGGCACCGGCGGCGCGGCACCTTCATCGAGCCGAGCGCGCAGCGCGGCGCGCCCGTGCGGCTGCTCGGCTCGGTGGACGCGATCGTGGCCCAGCAGTCCGGCATGAGCACGGACCTGCTGGACCACGGGACCGTCCCCGTACCACCCGAACTGTCCGAATATTTCCCGGACTTGGACGCCGACGGGGATACGGACCGGCCGGCCGCTGAGGTGGTCCGCTTCCGCCGGCTGCGCGGCGACGAGGACACCGGCGAGCCGACCAACCACGCCGAGAACTTCGTCCGCCCCGACGTCGCGGCCCGTATCGACCTCTCCGACCTCAAGCGCTGGCCGATGACGAAGGTGCTGCGCGACGGCGTCGGCGTACGCATCAGCCGGATCACCGACACCGTCCAGGCCCGCCTCGCCGACCCCGAGACCGCCCGCCTCCTCCAAGTCCCCCTGCTCAGCCCGATCCTGCACTACACGGGCATCACCTACGACCAGGACGGCCGCGTGGTGGACGTCGCCCGCATCCACTACCGGGGCGACCGCTTCTCCTTCACGGTCACCTTGGAGGCATGAGCCCCGGCAGGCGGCCCCTCGTGTACGCGGTGTCCGCCCAGGGCGCGCGGTGTTGCTTCCGCGCGCTCGCTCCTCCTACGGCCGTTGGATGCGTTCCAGGCTGCGGCCCGTGGTGCGGGGGCCGAGGAGGGCCACGTCCAGGCAGAGGAGGAGCATCAGGGCGGCGGAGCCGGTGAAGACGGCGGCGGGGCCCAGGTCGGCGAGGACGGTGAGGGCGACGAAGGGCAGGACCACCGAGGTGAGGCGGGAGAGGGAGTAGGCGATGCCGATCGCGCTGGTGCGCAGGCCGGTGGGGAAGATCTCGGTCTGGTAGACGTGGAAGGCGTTGGAGAAGATGTTGCTGCACACCGTCAGCGCGAAGCCGGCCCCCACGATGACCCAGGTGTCCTCGCCGAAGCCGAAGGCGAGTCCGAAGGCCGCGATGCCCAGCGCGGAGGCGATGATCAGCGTCTTGCGCTCGAAGCGGTCGATGAGGGGTACGGACAGCGCCGAGCCGAGCGGGTAGCCGCAGAAGCTCAGTGCGGCGTAGGTCAGCGACGCGGTGACCGTATGGCCCTTGGCGGTGAGCACGACGGGCGCCAGCGAGCCGAAGCCGTAGTAGCCGACGGTCTGCAGGACCTGGAAGATCCACCACATCACGGTGCGCCGCCGGTAGTCGCTGCCGAACATCTCGCCCAGCGGCACCCGCCGTTCGGGCACGCTCTGCGGCTCGGGCACCGTCGGGAGGCTGCCGCCGGTCTCCCGGCCCACCCGCGCCTCGATGTCGGCCACGATCCGCTCGGCCTCCTGCGGGCGCCCCCGTACCTCCAGCCAGCGCGGCGACTCCGGCAGCCGGGAACGCATCAGCTGGATGAACGCCGCGCCCAGCGCGCCGCCGGCCAGCAGCCAGCGCCAGCCCTCGATCCCCAGCAGCTCGTGCGAGGCCACCAGGCGCGCGCCCAGCAGCGCGGCGACGGGGACGCCGAGGAAGCCCAGGGTGTAGGCGTAGGCGATGTAGCGGCCGCGTACCGCGCGCGGCAGGAATTCGGCGAGGTAGGTGTCCACCAGCACCAGTTCGGCGCCCAGCCCCAGGCCCGCCAGGAAGCGCAGCGCGATCAGCCACTCGACGTTCGGGGCGAACGCGCACAGCAGCGAGAAGAGCGAGTACAGGCCGAGGTTGACCATGAACATCCGGCGCCGCCCGAAGCGGTCCGCCAGGACGGAGAGCACATTCGCGCCGACGAACATGCCTAAGAATCCGGCCGCGATGATCCAGGACTTGGCGGTGTGGCCCAGGTGCCACTGCTCGGAGAGCGCGGCGGCCAGCACCCCGCCGAGGAAGATCTCGTACAGGTCGAAGAAGGCGCCGATGCCCACGATGCAGGTGATACGGCGGTGCCAGCCGGCCGCGGGGAGCCGGTCCAGCCGGGCGGCGGCCCGTACGTCGGCGAGCCGGGACGTCTGCGTCATGGCGCTCCTCCTTCTCTGCCTGCACGGCGGTGCGGCCGCACGCGGCCGACGGCGAGGACCGTACCCGGCATGATCACTAAGCGGAAGACCGCCTTCTGCGCAGGGGGTGGCCTTGCGTCATCGGCCTCCGCCGCCAGGTACGCGCCGCCCGCGGCCCGGCGGACCGGCGCCCGCGCCGCCGTTACGATGCCCCCGTGAGCGGCGAACGTTCCGGGAGGGATGCCGGGTGACGGCGAAGCAGGGCGCTACGGGGCCGTCCGGTCCCGTGCCGCTGTCCGAACTGATGCCATGGTCGGTGGCTCCGCTGCGGCTGGGCCGGGAGTGGGTCCTGGCCCCCGACGCGGCGTCGCTGCGCTCCCGCTGGGACGCGCTGGCGCGGGCCGATGACGGCGCGGCGCAGGAGCGGCTCTTCCGCCCTTCGCGGGCCCGCACGCTGCACAGCGCCGTGGCCCAACTGCCCGGCCAGGCAACGCCGACCGGGCGGCTGGCGCGCGCCGCGGGACCGTGCCCGGAGCCGGTACGGGTGCTGTACGGCGGCTACGACCAGCAGTGGCTGCTGCCCGACCACCGGCTGATCGACGCCGCCCGGCCGGAGCTGTGGCGGGTCGCCGACGGCCACCAGGTCTTCGCCGTCGAGCAGGGACACACACCCCAGGCGCCGGGCCCCGCGCTGGTCTTCTCCGCCCTGCTGCCCGCCGGGGGCCCGCCCCCGGTGACCGGCGCGGCCCGGCCCGGGCGCATCCGGCCGCTGTACCGCCGCCCCGGCGGGCAGGAGCCCAATCTCGCACCGGGCCTGACGGAGCTGCTCGCGCGGCGCCTGGGGCGCCCGGTCGACGCCGGTGAGGTGCTCGCCTGGATCGCGGCGACCGCCCGCCACGCTCCGCCGGGCTGTGCCGTACCGCTGACCGCCGATCCCCAGGCGTGGGTGTCCGGCGTCGAGTTGGGCCGGCGGCTGCTGTGGCTGCACACCCGTGGCGCGCACGACGGCGAGCGCCCGCGGCTGCCCGGCGGCCGCCGCCCCTACGTCCGCGCGGCCCTGCCGGCGAGGGCGGCGCCGGAGGATCTCTCCTACGAGCCGGAGGAGGCCGCCCTGCTCATCGGCGCCGGCCGGATCTCCCCCGTGCCGCCCGGCGCCTGGGACTTCCACGCGGGCGGGGTGCGGGTGCTGCGGTCCTGGTTCGAGCGGCGTACGGAACCGGCCGGGGCGGACACCCTGGAGGCGCTGCGCCCGGCGTCCTGGCCGCAGGAGTGGACCTCCGAGCTGCTGGAGCTGATCACGGTGCTGGCACTGCTGGCCGAACTCGCGCCGGAGCAGGAGCAATTGGCGCGGCGGGTGGCCAACGCGCCGGCCATCGGGGCGGACGCGCTGCGCGAGGGCGGCGTGCTCCCCGCGCCGGAGCACGCGCGCCGCCCGGCCTCCGTCCTGGACCATCACGAGGAGGGACCGGAGGGCCAGTTCGCGCTGCTGTAGGGCCTGTCTTCACCGTACGTGGGGCGCGCAGGCCTCGATGAAGTCGTAGACCAGGGCGCGGGTGGCGGCCCGGCGCTGGTTCAGGACCGCCCGGTCCTCGGTGTGGTGGAGGTCGTCGATGGTGCCGAAGACCCGCCGGGCGTGGGCGATCAGCGCGGGGTCGTCGCTGAGCAACTGGAGCTTGAACAGGGCCTCCTGAGTGGAGGTGCGTATGTCGTAGGAGTGCAGGCGCACGGCGAGCAGGTCGGTCTTGTCGGGCCGGTCGTGCTCGGCGTACCAGCGGTTGACCAGGGTGCGGCGATAGCTCAGCAGCGCGCCGCCGTAGGTGGTGTAGGTGACGATGCGCTCCTGGCGGAGCCGCTCGCGCCGGGCGAACTCCTCGGTCCGCTCCAGGGCCCGGCGCTGGAAGGAATGGGTGACGCCGGAGCCCAAGAGGGTCCCCAGCACCGCGATGACGCCGGCCAGCACTGCCTCCATGCCAGCAGTGCAGCACGCGCCGGGGTGTCCGAAAAGTGTTCCGGCACACCGCGGTGCGTTCCGCTCGCGGAGCGCGGTATTCAGGCCCCGTACTGGCGGCAATCGACCACTTCGCCAAGGGTGGTACGTGACAAGGACATTGCCGGCAGGGTAGGACGTACGGCCATGACCAGCACCGCAGTTCCCCGCACCGCTGCACAGCCGCTGCCCCTTGAGGGCCTGACCGTGCTCGCCGTAGAGCAGGCCGTCGCCGCGCCGTTCGCCACCCGCCAGCTCGCCGATCTGGGCGCCCGGGTCATCAAAATCGAGCGGCCCGACGGCGGTGACTTCGCGCGCGGCTACGACACCTCGGTGCGCGGCCTGGCCTCGCACTTCGTCTGGGCCAACCGCGGCAAGGAGTCCCTCGCGCTGGACCTGAAGGACCCGCGCGGCCGGGAGTTGCTGGAGCAACTGCTAGGCGGGGCGGATGTGTTCGTACAGAATCTGGCCCAGGGCGCGGCCGCCCGGCTGGGGCTGGACGCGGCGGCGCTGTGTGCGCGTCACCCGCGGCTGGTGGCGGTGGACATATCCGGATACGGGCCGGACGGACCGTACGCGCACAAGCGCGCCTACGACATGCTCGTCCAGTGCGAGGCGGGGCTGGTGTCCGTGACGGGCACGCCGGAGCAGCCGGCGAAGGCGGGCATCCCGGCGGCCGACATCGCGGCGGCGATGTACGCCTTCTCCGGGGTGCTGGCCGCCCTGCTGCGGCGCGGCACCACCGGGCGCGGCGGGCCGGTGGAGGTGTCCATGCTGGACGCGCTGGCCGAGTGGATGGGGCACCCGCTGTACTTCGGGTCCTACGGGGGCACCCCGCCGGCCCGTACGGGTGTGGCGCACGCGGTCATCGCGCCCTACGGCGCCTTCGCGACGGCCGACGGGGCGCCCGTCCTGCTGTCCGTGCAGAACGACCGCGAGTGGCGGCGGCTGGCGGAGCAGGTGCTGGAGCGGCCCGAGCTGGCCGAGGACCCGGCGCACGCGACGAATCTCGCGCGGACCCGGCACCGCGACAAGACGGACCGGATCGTGGCGGAGGTGCTGGCCGGGCTGGGCGCGGACGAGGCGGTGCGGCGGCTGGAGGCGGCGGGGATCGCCTGTGCGCGCCTGAACGGTGTCGCGGAACTGGCCGCCCATCCGCAGCTGGCCGCGCGGGACCGCTGGCGGGAGGTCAGCTCGCCCGCCGGGCCGCTGCGCGCGCTGCTGCCGCCGATCACCCTGCCCGGAGGCCCCGAACCGGCCATGGGCGCCGTACCGGCGCTGGGCGAGCACACCGAAGCCCTGCTGGGCTCCCTGGGCCTGACGCGCGGTCGGATCGCGCAGCTGCGGCGGGACGGCGTGATCGGCTGATGCGGCCGGGGCGCCTGCGGGTGGTGGGACATCCGTGGGCGGCGGGGCGCCGTACACGCCTCACGGGTCACAGCGGGCGGGTGTGATGTCTCACAAAAAATCAGCGGACGGCTCGCACGCGGAGGGTGCCGTACGCCGGGGACGGGGCGGTCGTCAGCGGCGGGGCCGTCGGGGGAAGCGGTCGCCGGCCGCTGGGGCGACCGGCACCCCCTAGCCGCGTCCGCCGAAGAGCGAGCGGCGCAGCCTGCGCAGCGGTGCGAAGAGGGAGACCCTGGCTCCGCGGCTCTTCTTCGTACGCGTGTGGTCACGCGCGGTGAGTTCCTGCATCAGCAGTGTGGCGCCTTCCGCCTCGCGCTGCGGGACGGCCGGGCCGCCGAGCACCGCGAGATGGCGGTCCAGACGCGCGCTGGACGCGCCGCTTCCGCAGTTGATCGCAGGCACTCGCGGCCTGCTGCGCACTGTTATCTGTTCCATGACTCTCCCCACCCGTACGAGGGCACCCGCCCCGGGCAGAGTAACCCTATCGCTCTCCTATGACACCCGTGCAGCCCGGTCCCAGGATTCACCTGCCCAGCAAGGGGGTTGACGTACCCCCCGCGGACCGTTTTCCGGGCGGGGCCGTCCCGTGGGGCGTCCGGCCGGGCACATCCGGTGTGCCACCGGGCGGATACGGCGCTCTCGTACGGGAATCCGTGCGCGCTGCGTTCCCTTTTCCGCACCCTCCGTAGTGCCACTGGGTCGAGTGCGGCTCGATGCGACCGAGATCACGGTGCGACCGGGGCGTACGCCGTGGGGCACGGGGAGCGCGAGACCATCCGCAAATGGCGATATGCCAGGCAAGGGGCACTTTACCCTGCGACAGCGTGGACCTTCCCGCCGCCCCTCTGCCCGCACGTCAACCACCCACGCCCCGTCCCGCTACGCCCCTCGCGCGCCCCTCAACGCGCCGCGCCCGCGCGGCCGTTCGCGGTCGCACACCCCGGCGCATCAGGCGCCCCGCCCGCCCCGGACGCGGAATACGGTTCAAGGGGGCGGCAACGAGGCAGGATTGAGGTACGTTTCCACCGAATCGCTCTCTTGCGAGGGGGGCTCGTCCATGAGCGAGGGTCCGGGGAACGAGCAGTTGCTGGCGGGCCGTTACCGCCTCCTCGACGAGCTGGGCCGGGGCGGCATGGGGGTGGTGTGGCGGGCCCGCGACGAAGTGCTCGGGCGCGAGGTGGCCATCAAGGAGGTGCGGGCCCCGCGCGCGCTCACCGAGCGCGAGGAGCAGCTGCTGTACGCCCGCCTGGAGCGCGAGGGCAGGGCGGCGGCCCGGATCTCGCACCCCAATGTGGTCACGGTCTACGACGTGGCGACCTCCGGCGGCCGCCCGTGGATCGTGATGGAACTGATACGGGGCCTGTCGCTGGCCGATGCGCTGACGGCGGAGGGCCCGATGCCGCCGGCCCGGGCCGCGCGGATCGGCGCGGAGGTGCTGGCGGCGCTGCGCGAGGCGCACTCCGCGGGGGTGCTGCACCGCGACGTCAAGCCGGGCAACGTACTGCTCGCCAATGACGGGCGGGTGGTGCTGACCGACTTCGGAATCGCGACGGTGGCGGGTTCCTCCGCGCTCACCCTCACCGGCGAGCTGGTCGGATCGCCCGAATTCCTCGCCCCGGAGCGGGCGTTGGGCCGCACCCCGGGGCCCGAGTCGGACCTGTGGTCGCTGGGCGTGACGCTGTACGCCGCCGTGGAGGGCCACTCGCCGTTCCGCCAGGACACCCCGCTGACCACGCTGCGCGCGGTGGTCGACGAGGAACTGCCGCCGCCGCGCCGGGCCGGCGCGCTGGCCCCCGTACTGGAAGGACTGCTGCGCAAGGACCCGGGCGAGCGGCTGGACGCGCAGACCACGCAGCGGATGCTCCAAGAGGTGGCGAGCGGCGGGCAGCCGCGCACGGTGTCCGTGCCGCCCCCGGCCGCCCCGTACACCCCCACCACCGCCGAGCCCGGCCCCACGCGCACCGCTTACGGCCCGGCCGGGCCGCCGCCCCCCGCTCCCCCGCCGGGCGGCGCCGCCACCACGGCCACCACCGCTCCCGGGGAACCTTCGCCCCGGCGGCGGTCGGTGGCGCTGCTGGCGCTCGGCGGACTGCTGGCGGCGCTCATCGCGGCCGGGGTGACCTGGGCCCTGGTGGGCGGCGACGGGACTGCGCCCACCGCGGGCGGCGGCACACCGGGGAGCGCGGGCAATGGCGGTACGGCTCCCGCGGGCAGCGGCGGCGGGAACACCACAGGGGACGGGGGCGGCTCGGGGGGCGGCTCGACGCCGAGCCGGACCGCGACCGGCCACGGCGGCACGACGACCGCTCCCCCGCCCGCGGTGACCGTCACCGTCTACGTCACGCCGGTGCGCGCGGCCTATCGCGGCGCCTGCCCGCCGCCCGCCGCCGAGGTGCCGTCCTTCCGTGCCGAGATCAAGGTCAGCCGGGTCCCGGCCGATGTCGTCTACCGCTGGCGCACCAGCAGCGGGCAGACCTCCGACCCGGCCTGGAAGACCGTCCCCTTCGCGGCCGGGGACTCCGGCCGTCTCGTGGTACAGCACGAGGAGTTGACGTACAAGGACGGCGCCACGCTCTCGGACTGGATCAGCGTCCAGGTCAAGAGCCCGCAGTCGGTGCGGTCCAACCGCGTGGCGTTCACGGTGACCTGCGAGGAGGCCCCGACGGACGGGGCCTCCCCGAGCACACCCACGCCTTCAGGTACGCACGGCACCTATGGCGCCCAGGGCGCGCGGCGCACCGGTCAGGCGATCTTGCTGAAGACGGGCAGGTAACCGCCGGACTGTCCCTTGGCGGTGGGGTGGTAGGACTCGTCCACGGGGAAGGTGACGCTGTGCAGCCAGGCGTCGCCGGAGCAGATCTCATGGCCGGTGAAGGTGGTGTTGACGTCGCCGAAGGAGAAGCCGTGGTCGGCGGCGCGCTTGGCGGTGACCGCGTTGATGTGGTCGGCGGCGGCGTTTATGGCGGCGCGCGACTTCTCGCTCAGACCGGCCGAGCAGCTGCCGCCGAGCTTGTAGAAGCGCGGGTAGCCGAGCACCACGACGTGCGCGGCGGAGGCCTTCTGGTCGATGGCGGTGTAGACCTGGTCGAGCTTTCCGGGGAGCGTGTTGGTGATGTACGCGCGGGCCTGGGCGACGCGCGCCAGGCAGGCGCTCTCGCCCTGGAGGGCGCAGGTGGTCATGGTGTCGGCGAAGCCCGCGTCGTTGCCGCCGACGGTGATGCTGACCAGCCCGGTGGAGGCGTTCAGCGGGCCCAGCTGCCCGGCGATGACATCACCCGTACGGGCTCCTGAGCACGCGGTGAACGCGAAGGACGAGGGGGAGTTCGCACCGGCCCACAGTGCGGGATAGGCCCTGGTGCTGCGCTTGCAGGCGCCGCTGGCGGGGTCGTAGCCGCCCGCTCCGACGCCCGAGGAGTAGGAGTCGCCCAGGGCTACATAGCCGGTGGCGGCGGGGAGTTGAGCGGATGCGGCGGCGCTCGCGCCGAAGAGAGCGAGCGCGGTGGTGACGAGGAACGCGACCATGACGGCCACGTATCGGGACAGTCTCATGGAACCTCCCTTAGCAGGTCTCTGCATTACCCGTTGGTAGCAGGACCCGTGGACTACGGGAAGTGTTCATGCCAAACCTGACGAACTGGGGGGATCCCCGGTGCCACGTCATTGCATGAGCGTGTCGTGCATATGACATCCCGACAGAACCCTTGCTCCCGGCTGAAGCCTCGGCGAATCTTTCGTACGGCGGTCAACTGCACCACCCGTACCGCCTGTTGCGCATACCCCCGTGCGCAGCACCCCCACAGGCGCGCGCACCACGGCGCACCACCGATGAGGAGGACTCCCCCGCAATGGCAGTGATGCGTTCCACCACGATCTCCCGCCGGGCACGGATCGCCGCGGCGGTCACCGCTTCAGCGGCGGCGCTCACACTCGGCGCCGTCATCGTCCCCGCCCACGCGGCCCCCGCCGAAGGCACGGTGGTCGGAGCCGGTGCCAAGGACGCGGTCCAGGGCAGCTACATCGTCACGCTCAAGCAGAGCGCCGGCCTGAAGTCGGCCTCGGCGCAGGGCAAGAGCCTGGTGTCCGAGTACGGCGGCACCGTCAAGCGGACCTATACCGCGGCGCTCAACGGCTATGCGGCCGACCTGACCGAGCGACAGGCCAGACGCCTGGCCGCCGACCCAGCCGTGGACCGGGTCTTCCAGGACCGTACGGTCCGCGCCTCGGCCACCCAGAACAACCCGCCCTCCTGGGGCCTGGACCGCATCGACCAGGCCAAGCTGCCGCTGGACAAGAAGTACACCTACCCCGACAGCGCGGGCCAGGGCACCACGATCTACGTCATCGACACCGGCGTACGCATCTCCCACCGGGACTTCGGCGGGCGGGCCGTCAACGGCTACGACGCGATAGACAACGACAACGTCGCCCAGGACGGCAACGGCCACGGCACGCACGTGGCCGCCAACTCCGCGGGCACCTCCTACGGCGTGGCCAAGAAGGCCAAGATCGTGGCGGTGCGGGTGCTCAACAACCAGGGCTCGGGCAGCACCTCCCAGGTCGTGGCGGGCATCGACTGGGTCACCAAGAACCACAGCGGCCCATCGGTGGCCAACGTCTCGCTCGGCGGCGGGGCCGACCAGGCCCTGGACACCGCCGTGCAGAACTCCATCCGCAGCGGGGTGACCTACGCGATCGCGGCCGGCAACTCCGGTGCCAACGCACAGAACTACTCCCCGGCCCGGGTCCCCGAGGCGATCACGGTGGGCGCCACCACCAGCTCCGACGCCCGCGCCAACTACTCCAACTACGGCTCCCGGGTGGACCTGTTCGCGCCCGGCAGCGGCATCACCAGCGCCTGGAACTCGGGCGACACCGCCACCAACACCATCTCCGGCACCTCCATGGCCACCCCGCACGTGGCCGGTGCCGCCGCGGTCTACCTCGCCGGGCACCCCAGCGCCACTCCGGCACAGGTCGCCACCGCGCTCGTGAACGGCGCCACCTCCGGGGTCGTGACCAACCCCGGTTCGGGCTCCCCGAACAAGCTCCTGAAGATCGTCCCGTAACCCGGTAGGTCCGGGGCCCGCACGGAAGCGAGCGGCGCCCCGCGGGCCCCGGGCACCGCTGCCGTGCCCGCCGCTCAACTCGGCGGCGGGCACGGTGTGTTAACGCCGACTCCACGGCTCCTTTACGTCTTGACGGGCGCGCGCCCCCTGCGCGACATTGAGGCCCGGCACAAGGGGCTTATGGGGGGCAAAGCGGCCAATGCACACCACCAGCAACTTCAATGGCAGCCCGAACGCCGAGGACCCGGCCGGCGGGCCGGACAGCAGACCGCAGGGCGCGAGACCCTTGGGCGGGGAGACCGCCCCACTGTTCGCCGGGGCGGCGGTCGGCGTGGGCGGCGTGGGGGCCGTACTGGCCCTCATGGACGTCTCCTCGCCGCTGCGCGCCCCCTTCACCCTGTTCTTCCTCCTGGCGGCGCCCGCGGCCGCCATCGCCGCGGCGCTGGGCCGTATGGAGCGCTTCAGCCGGATCGTCGTCGCCGTGGCCGGTGCCCTGGCCCTCAACCTCCTGGTGGCGCAGGCGATGCTCGCGCTGCACAGCTGGTCGGCGCGCGGCGGGGTCGTGGCCGTCGGGGCGATCAGCGCGGTGGTCTTCGCGGCGGCGCAGCTGCGCCGCCGGCGTGCCGGTGACAGCGGCAGTGGGGCGGAATGACGTGAACAACAGCGACATCAGCGTGTACCGACCCGGCGAGCTGACCGGCGCCGACCGCGCCGCCTGGTCCACCGTGCAGTCCCAGGCCCATGTGGTCGGCTCGCCGCAGCTGGCCAACCCCTTCCTCTCCCCCGACTTCGCCCTCGCGCTGGGCCACTGCCGGCGCGGGGTGCGGATCGCGGTGATACGGGAGGACGGCGAGCCCGCCGCGTTCCTCCCCTTCCAGCGCACCGCGCTGGGCGTGGGCCGGGCCATCGGTCTGGGCCTCTCGGACGCCCAGGGGCTGGTGCACCGCCCCGGCTTCCAGTGGGACGCCCGCGAGCTGCTGCAGGCCTGCGATCTGGCGGTGCTGGAGTTCGACCATCTGGTGGAGGGTCAAAAACCCTTCGAGGGCGGCCCGTTGCGTACGTTCGCCTCGCCCGTCATCGATATCGACCAGGGGTTCGAGGCTTATCTGGCGCGGCTGCGCAAGCGCTCGCCGAAGTTCGTGCGGAACACCTACTCCAAGGAGCGCAGGCTGGGGCGCGAGGTGGGCGAGGTGCGCTATGTGCACGACGAGCGGGATCCAGCCGTGCTGCACCTGCTCAGGGAGTGGAAGTCGGCGCAATACCGCAGGACCGGGCGGAGCGACCGTTTCGCACACCCCTGGATAGTGCAGCTGGTCGACCGGCTCTTCCACACCCGCACCGACACCTTCGCCGGTCAGCTGTCCGTGCTCTACGCGGGCGGGCGGCCGGTGGCCGCGCACTTCGGGCCGCGCACCGAGCGGATACTGGCGTGCTGGTTCCCCGCGTACGACCCGGCGTTCGGGAAGTACTCGCCGGGGCTGCTGCTGCATCTGCACATGGCGCAGGGGGCGGCCGGGGACGCGCTGTCCTACATCGACCTGGGCCGCGGCGAGAAGCAGTACAAGACCTCCCTGAAGACCCGTGAACTCCTGGTCTCCGAAGGGTGGGTGATGCGCCGTCACCCCGTGGCCCTGGGGCACCGGGCCCGGCGTGCGCCGGTGCGGGCGCTGCGCAACACCGTGCTCTCGCGCCCGGAGCTGTTCGCTCCCGCCGACCGCTTCCTCAAACGGATGGGCCGGATCCGCTCGGGGCGTTGAGTAGCGCACCGCTGCGTATGCGCCAATAACACCAAAGGGGATTTGGAGTTCCAGGTCTTGCCATAGAGTCCCAATCATCAATACCGTCGTACATCCACCCGCATCGGACCGTCATGCAAAGCGGCTCTAGGGGAGGGCTCAAGCGTCGCGACGAGGCCCGGGCGGGGCGCGGTAGGGGGGTGCCGTGCTCGATCTTTGCGTTCCGATCATCGAGGCACGAGCCGCACGGCCGGTACCACGTATGCCAGCTCGCCCTGTTCGCACTGCCATGAGATCCATGGCGTCATGACCGGGGTGTGAACCCCCCTTTCGACCCGGATACCCAGATGGACCGCCCGGGGGTGGGCGGTCCACCGGACGAGAGGGAAACAGACTCATGAGCTCGTTCCTTCGCCCTGTGGAGACGGAGCCGGATCCGCTGCCGCGGATCCCCGCACCCGTCCAATACCGTCCCGTCTCCTCGCACTTGGCCATCGCCCCGCCCGTCAGCGTCGTCATACCGGCGATGAACGAGGCGGAGAACCTTCCCTACGTCTTCAAGACCCTTCCGCAGTGGATACATGAAGTGGTCCTGGTGGACGGCAACTCCACGGACGACACGGTGCGGGTGGCCCGGGACCTGTGGCCGGACGTCAAGGTCGTCCCGCAGCGTGGCAAGGGCAAGGGCGACGCCCTGATCAGCGGCTTCGCCGCATGCACCGGCGACATCATCGTGATGGTGGACGCCGACGGCTCGGCGGACGGCGCCGAGATCGTCTCCTATGTCTCCGCGCTGGTGGGGGGCGCGGACTTCGCCAAGGGCTCGCGGTTCGCCAACGGCGGGGGGACGGACGACATGACGCCGGTGCGCAAGCTCGGCAACCGCGTGCTGACGGCGGTGGTGAACGCCAAGTTCGGGGCCCGCTACACCGATCTGTGCTACGGCTACAACGCCTTCTGGCGGCACTGTCTGGACCATATCGCCCTGGACTGCGCGGGGTTCGAGGTCGAGACGCTGATGAACATCCGCGTCGTCAAGGCCGGACTGCGGGTCCAGGAGATCCCCAGCCACGAGTACAACCGCATCCACGGCGTGAGCAACCTGCGCGCGGTCAGAGACGGCTTCCGGGTGCTGAACGTGATCCTGCGGGAGCACGGCAGCCGCAGAGCGCGCCGCAACCGCCCCACCCGCCCGGCCGTGATCACGGGAGAAGCGTCTTGAGCGTCCGCTTCTCCGTCGTGATCTGCGCCTACACCGAAGACCGCTGGCAGGACATTCTCGCCGCCGCGGCCTCGGTGCGCGACCAGTCCCACCCCGCCCACGAGACGCTGCTCGTGGTCGACCACAACCCGGCACTGCTGGCCCGGCTGCGCGCGCACTTCACCGCGCCGCGGTGGCCGTCCGTACACGTCCTGGCCAACGACGGGCCGCGCGGCCTGTCCGCCGGGCGCAACACCGGCGTCGCCCGCTCCACCGGCGAGGTCGTCGCCTTCCTCGACGACGACGCGGTCGCCGAGCGCGACTGGCTGCTGCACTTCGCCGAGGCCTACGCCGACCCGCAGGTCATGGCGGTCGGCGGGCGCACCGAGCCGGTGTGGGCCGCCGGCCGGCGCCCGGCGTGGTTCCCCCGGGAGTTCGACTGGGTGGTGGGCTGCACCTACCTCGGGCTGCCGCCGGGCAAGGCGCGGGTGCGCAATGTGCTCGGCGGCAACGCCTCCTTCCGCAGGGAGGCATTCGAGATCGCGGGCGGCTTCGCCACCGGCATCGGCCGGGACCGCGGCAAGCGGCCGCTGGGCGGCGAGGAGACGGAGCTGTGCATCCGGCTCAGCCGCGCCGCCCCCGGGGCCGTACTCCTGATCGACGACCGGTCGGTGATCCACCACCGGGTCCCGCCGGGGCGGCAGCGCTTCGCCTACTTCCGCAGCAGGGCGTACGCCGAGGGCCTGTCCAAGGCACTGGTGACCCGAAGTGTCGGCGCGGGCAAGGGACTTGAGTCGGAGTTGCGCTACACCACACGGGTGCTGCCCGCGGGCGTACTGCGCGGGGTGCGGGACGCGCTGCTGCTGCGCCGGGGCGGCGCGGGCCGGGCCGGGGCGATCGTGGTGGGCGTGGCGGCCACCACGGGCGGCTATGTGCTCGGCAGCGTACGGGCCCGCAGGCGCGGCACGGCCTTCGCTGTGGCGGGGCCGCCGGGCGGCGAAGCGGAAGCCGGGCCGCCGGGGCGTACAACTCCCGTGCCCCTTCACGGGTCTTCAGGGCAGCAGGGGCCTTCGAGCAGCTCCGACAGCGGGGAGGCGGTCGCATGAGCGCCGACGGGCGCGCGGTACCGATACTGATGTACCACGCGGTGGCGCACGCTCCGACGCCCGCGGCGCTGGAGCTGTCCGTCACCCCCGAGGCGTTCGCCGAGCAGATGGCGGTCCTGGAGGACCGTGGCTTCACGGCACTGACCACCTCCGGCCTGGCCGCCGCCTGGCGCGGCGGCGGCCCGCTGCCGGACCGCCCGGTGCTGATCACCTTCGACGACGGCTACGAGGGCGTGCACCGGCACGCCCTGCCCGCCCTGACCGAACACGGCCTGGCCGCCACGCTCTTCGTCTCCACGGGCTGGCTGCGCGGCCCGTACGACACCGGCGGCGGCCTGGACACCATGCTCGACTGGGACCAGGTGCGCCAACTCGCCTCCTGCGGCACCGAGATAGGCGGGCACAGCCACACCCACCCCAAGCTCGACCAGCTCTCGGACGACGCGCTGTGGTTCGAGGTGATGCGGTGCAAGGAGATCATCGCCGGTGAGCTGGGGAGCGCGCCGCGGTCCTTCGCCTACCCGTACGGCTACTCCAGCCGCCGGGTGCGGCAGTCCGTGCGCGGGGCGGGCTTCCGGCAGTCGCTGGCCGTCGGCAACTCCCTGGCGGGCAGGCGCCAAGGGCCGTACGCGCTGCGCCGGCTGACGGTGCGGCGCAGCACCGGCATCGAGGAGTTCGAGCGGATCGTCGAAGGGCGCGCCATTGGGCGTACCTTCGCCGCCGACCGGGCATTGACCAAGGGGTACGCGGTGATCCGCAGGACCGGTCAGACATACAGGAAGGTGCGCGGAACTCGTGTCTGACACGACCACCCGGACCGAGGAGAGCAGGAGAGAACGACAGGCGGCAGGGGGGCGCAAACTGCGATTTCCCGGGAGCGGCGGTGGCAGCCCGCTGTTCCGCAACGCCTATGCCCTGATGCTCAACACGGGCATCTCCGGCCTCCTCGGTCTGGGCTTCTGGCTGGTCGCGGCCCGGTACTACACCGACGCCGCGGTCGGCCAGGGCTCGGCCGCCATCGCCGCGATGAAACTGCTGGCGGGCCTGACGGCGGTGACCCTGACCGGCGCGCTGGCCCGCTTCATCCCGGTCGCGGGCCGGCTGACGGGCCGGCTGGTCTTGCGTACGTACGCGGGCTCCTCGGTGATCGTCGCGCTGGCCGCGACGGTCTTCCTGCTCACCCTGAACCTGTGGGGCCCCTCCTACCGCTTCCTGCACGGGCCGCTGAACGGCATCGGCTTCATCGTGGCGGTGATCGCCTGGTCGCTGCTCACCCTCCAGGACGGTGTGCTGACCGGGCTGCGCAGCGCCCTGTGGGTGCCGGTGGGCAATCTGACCTTCTCGGCCGTGAAACTGGCGCTGCTGGTGGCCTTCGCGGCGGCGATCCCCACCGCCGGGGTCTTCGTCTCCTGGGTCGCGGCCATCGCCTGCTCGGTGCTGCCGCTGGGCTGGCTGGTCTTCCGCAAGCTGGTGCCCCGGCACGTCAAGGCGACCGTGCGCACCGCCCGGCCGCCCACCGCACGCGAGCTGGGCCGCTTCCTGGCCGGCGACTACACCGGCTCGCTCTTCTCCCTGGCCGTGGTCTATCTCGTGCCGGTGATCGTGGCCGCCCAGGTCAGCTCGGCCCACAACGCGTACTTCTACATCACCACCACCATCGGCGGCACGGTCAACCTGCTGGCGATCAACATGGGCGCCTCGCTCACCGTCGAGGGCTCGCACGACCCGGCGCGGCTGGCGGAGAACACCCGCGCCGCGCTGCGCCGCATGGCCCGCATCATGATCCCGGTCTGTGTGTTCCTCTTCGTCTGCGCGCCCTACATCCTCGCGGTCTTCGGCCGGGGGTACGCGGACGCCGCCACCCCGCTGCTGCGCTGGTTCGCCGTCGGCGCGGCGCTGCGGGTGGTCATGGAGGTCTACTTCGCGGTGCTGCGCGCGCAGAGCCGCACCTCAGGACTGGCCTACCTCCAGGGCCTGTTGTGCGTGCTCGTGCTGGGTCTGACGCTGATCCTGCTGCCGCGGATGGGCCTGGCGGGCGCGGGCGTCGCGGAGGTCTGCTCGCTCGCGGTGATCGTCTCGATCGCCACGGTCAAGCTGTACGGAATCCTCAAGGGCCGCGCCTCGGCCCCCCTGACGAAGACACCGGCGGACGGCCTGGCGCCGGACGGTGACCTGGCGGACCTCGCCGTACACGGCGACCTCGGCGACGCGCCCGCGCTGCGGGTGAGCGCCACGGCGCTCGACGGCCCCGGCGGACAGGCCGGGGACGCCGCGGCGGACAAGGCGCACCGGCCGACCTGGGCCGAGCGCACGCTGGGCGACGCGGACACCATGCCGCTGGGGGTACGGGTGGACTTCGACCATCTGGAGCGCAGACCGGATGTGAGACCGCCGGCGCCGGAACGCGAGGCCGGCACCGACAGCACCGACGTCTTCGCCATGCCCGCCGGGTCCTCGGGCCCCACCTGGGTCAAGGCTCCCGCCGAGGCCCGGGCCGCTGCCGTACCACCGGCGCAGGCACGGGCCGAGGCCACTTCACCCGAGGACGCCCCGCCCGACGAATCCGTCATCCCCGAGCCGGCCCCGCCCGAGCCCGGGAGGCCTGCGGCCCCGCCCCGGGCCTCCTGGCTCACCCGCCGCCCCGAGCCGGTCCTGTGGGCGCTGCTCGGCCTCGCGCTGATCCTGTTCTGGGTGCCGCTGCGCGGCATGGGCGACGCCGACCTGAACCGCATGGGCGGGCTCGGCCTGATCTCCGTGCTGCCCACCGCCACCCTGCTGGGCGCCGCCCTGCTGGTGCTGTCCTTCGTGTCCGCGCTGTGGCTGCCCGCGCCGCGGCGCGCGCTGCTGACCACGGTCCTGCTGCTGACGGTGGTGGCGCTGCACGCCCTGCCCGCCGTCCTGGAGGCCGAGCCGCGCTTCGCCACGGCCTGGCAGCACCTGGGTTTCCTGGACTACATCGGCCGCACCGGCACCGCCGTGCCGGACCTGGACGCGCGCTGGAGCTGGCCGGGCTTCTTCGCCGGGGTGCAGTTCCTCGCCCAGGCGTGCGGCGTCACCGATATGACCGAGGTGCTGCGCTGGTGGCCCCTCATGGTCCAACTCCTGTACCTCGCCCCGATGTTCCTGCTGCTGAAGGCCGTACGGGCGAGCTGGCGGGCGAAGTGGACCGCGGCCTGGCTGTTCGCCCTGTGCGGCTGGGTGGGCCAGGACTACTTCTCCCCGCAGGGCTTCACCTACCTCCTCTACCTGGCCTTCGTGGCGATCCTGCTGGTGTGGTTCCGCGAGCCGCGGGTGCTGCGCGCCAAGCGCTGGCCCGGCGAGGCGGAGGTGCGGCGGGCCGGGCGCGGACAGCGGGCGGCGCTGCTGGCCGTGCTGATCGCGCTGTTCGCGGCGTCCGTCGCGGGCCATCAGCTCACCCCGTTCGTGATGCTGGGGGTGCTCACCGTCCTGGTGCTCGCCCGCCGCTCGACGCTGTACGGGCTGCCGCTGCTGCTCGGCGTGATGGTCGTGGTGTGGATCGGGTTCCTGGCGGAGCCGTACTGGTCCGGGCACTTCGACGAGCTGTTCGGCGGCATCGGCGGCATCGGCGGGAACGTCTCCTCCTCGGTGACCGGGCGGATCGCGGGCGGCAGCAGCGTGCACAAGCTGGTGCTCTACACCCGGGTCCTGCTGGCGGCCGGGGTGCTCGCGCTGGCCTGCTGGGGTCTGCTGCGCCGGCGCCGGGCCGGGTTCGGCGAACGCTCGCTGCTGGTGCTGACGTTCGTGCCGTTCCTGGGCTTCGGCATGCAGTCCTACGGCGGCGAAATGGCGCTGCGGGTCTTCATGTTCGCGCTGCCCGGCGCCTGCGTCCTGGGCGCGCTGGCACTGTTCCCGCGCGCGGCGGGCCCCCGCCGGGGGCTCGGCCCGCTCGCCGCTCTGATGGCCGGGCTGGTCCTCATGCTGGGCTTCCTGGTGGCGCGCTGGGGCAACGAGCCCTTCGAGCGGATCCGGCCCGGCGAGGTCGCGGCGATGGACTATGTCTACGCCCACGACCGGCCCACGGTACGGCTGTTGTGGATGAGCGAGGACCCCGTCGAGAACGTCACCCCGGCCATGCCGTGGGGCGCCAGGGACATGGAGCGGGTGGCCTACGAGCCCCTCCTCGCGCCGCGCGACCCGGTCCGGGTCGACCCGCTGGTCAAGGCCCTGCGCGCGGCGGGCCCGCAGTCCTATCTCATCGTCAACCGCGGCCAGTCGGAGTATCTGCGCCTCTCGGCGGGCTACGCCGAGGGCTGGGAGAAGCGGCTGCGCGCCGCGCTGGACGGGCGCCAGGACCTGCGCCCGGTGGTCTCCAACGAGCACGCGGCTCTCTACGAACTCAAACGGCAGCCCAAGGGCCCCGTACCGCAGCCCGAACCGGGCCCCATCGGCCCGCGGGTGACCTGGACGCCGTGGTCGGTGATCGGCGGCCTGGCCGCCCTGGCCCTGATCGTGCTGCTGACGACGCGCGAGGTGGTACGGGTCGCGGTGCCCCCGACCGTACGCCGCCTGCGCTGGCTGCAGAGCTCGTACTGGTTCGCCCTCCCCCTCCTCCTGGTCTTCCTGGCCTCCCTCATCCAGCGCTTCGTGACGATGTCCTGAGCCGGGCGCTTAGTAGTAACTGACTCTTCGTCAAGTGCGCTTGAGCCACCGGATCTCATAGCCGGCCATGGTGAACCGCTGGCCGTCGACGCGGGCCTGGATGGGGCGGTCGAGGGTGTTGACGACCAGGACCGCGGTGTCGTCGGCCAGGACGCGTACGTTGGGGCGGTCGTCGGCGGCGATCTCGACCGTGCGCAAGGGGGTGCCGGGCGGGAACTCGCGGCCGAAGCGGGAGAGCAGCCGCATCATGGGCAACTGTGCTCCCCCGTTCTGCAGTTGGGTGCTGCTCCACAGGCACCCGGGGCAGTCGCCGTTCTCGTTCTCCGGGTTCCAGTAGAAGCCGCTGGTGGCGCCGCCGCGGGCCATCTCGATGAGGGCCGCCGCCTGGACGGCGGTGCGGTGGTTCTCGGCCCAGCCGTTGCGGTCGTCGTTGCCGTCGGCGACCTCCACGTACCACTCCGCCCACCACAGCGGCAGTTTCGTCGTCCGGCGCAGCCAGCGCCCGACGTCCGCGAACTTCCGGGTGGCGGCGAACTCATCGGGGACGTACCGGTCGTCCTTGGTGTAGCTGGAGCCGTCCACGACGACGAAGTCGGCGCCCGCCTTGTTCTCGTTCCAGTACTCGATCGCGTCGATGGTGCGCCGGTCGACGCTCCCCCAGGGCCCCCTCAGCCCGGAGGCGTACGTCGTGTCGTCGGGCGCGTAACTGTCCATCACCACATAGGGCCCGCCGACCTGGAGGGAGGCGTCGATGCCCTTCAGCTCCCAGTACACGAGGTTGTAGAGGCGGGTGTACCCCTCGTAGTCCCACCGCTTCTTGTCCTCGTCGAAGAAGCCCTTGAACTCGTTCCACACCACGAAGTGCTTGACGTCCCGGTAGCGCCTGGCGACCACCCCCGCGAGCTTGGCGAAGTCCTCGTAGTGCGCGGGGCTCGGGGCCTTCTCCAGGGTGCGCCAGTCCGTCGCGCCGGGCTTGCCGCCCTTCATCCAGTCCGGGGCGCAGCACAGGGTGATCACGGGCGTGCCGCCGGTTCTGCGGATCAGCGCGATCCGGCGGTCCAGGTCCTTGAAGTCGTACCTGCCCGGGCGCGGTTCGGGGTTCTGCGCGCCCCAGCCCATGATGTGCTGGTTCTGCGGCATCGGGTCGGCGGAGAGCAGCCGGGCGGCCTCCGCCCGGGCCTCGCCGGTACCGCGGTCCGCGCTGTACTGGGTGTGGGTGAAGCCCCAGCCGACCTGCGCCCTGGGCGAGTTGGGGTCGGTCGTGGGCGCACTGCGCCCGTCGGATCCGCCCTTGTCGCCGTCGGCGCCGAGCGGGAAGCCGTACATCACCAGCGCCATGGCCACCGCGACCACGCCCACGCCGAGGCCGGTGCCGATCGCCCAGCGCCTCAGCCGTGGCCGCCGCGCGCCGCCCCCGCCGTGACGTTCCGTGCCATCCCCACCATGACGTCCCACAACGGGCAAGGGTAGCCAGCCCGCCGCACGGCGGGCGGCCCTTTGGCGGTAACGGTTGCGCGGCCGGGCGGTGAATCGCCGTACGCGCGGGCCCGGGAGCGTGACACGCGCTAATTCCGTGTACGCGGCGGCCTCCTTTGCCGGATCATGGCGGCATGTGTGCCGAGAAAGTCCAGCCGTCCGCCGCCGAGGAGTCCGTACCGATCCGACTGACCATGGACGACAGCGACTCCCCCTCCGATGTCGTCGACGCCCTGTTCCTGGGGCGGTTCGCCAACGGTGAGCAGCCCCATGCGCGCAGCCGTTCCGTGGACCGCGTCAAGACGGGTCTGACGCTGCTGCCGCCGGGCGCGAAGGTGCTGCGCTCGGCGCACGACGACGACCGCAGCGCCACCCTCGCCGAAGGGGAGGGCTGGACCGTACTGGTCTCGCGCTGGAACCGCGGCGCGGATGTGACGGTCACCGCCGTCACCGACGAGCTGGCCCAGAAGGTGCTGGGGCAGGCGGCGGACGGCGCCGAGGACGAGCCGGAGCCGCAGCCGGAGAACGTCTCGATGGGCTTTTGGTACTACTCCCCGCGCCGCGGCCCGCACCGCACGACCCGGCAGATCGCGGCCGGCACCTGGGAGGAGATCCGCCCCAACTACACCGCCCCGGTGGCCGATGCGCTGGACCGGCTGATGAAGGTGGCCCCCGAGGAGATCGCGGGCCGGCTGCTGTTGCTGCACGGCCCGCCGGGCACCGGCAAGACCTCGGCGCTGCGCACCCTCGCCCGCTCCTGGCGCGACTGGTGCCAGGTGGACTGCGTCCTGGACCCGGAACGTCTCTTCAACGACGTCGGCTACCTCATGGACATCGCCATCGGCGAGGACGACAGCGTCACGGGCAAGGGCCGCTGGCGGCTGCTCCTGCTGGAGGACTGCGACGAACTGATCCGCGGCGAGGCCAAGCACACCGCGGGCCAGGCCCTCTCCCGCCTGCTCAACCTCACCGACGGCCTGCTGGGCCAGGGCCGCAACGTCCTGGTCGGCGTCACGACCAACGAGGACCTGGAACGTATGCACCCCGCGGTGGTCCGCCCCGGGCGCTGCCTGGCGCGTATCGAGGTCGGCCCGCTGACCCGTACGGAAGCGGTCGGCTGGCTCGGCACCGACAAGGGCCTGACCCGCGAGGGCGCCACCCTCGCCGAGCTGTTCGCCCTGCGGCGCGGCACCCGCCCCGCCTCGGTCCCCTCGCAGGACACGGGGGCGGACGCGGGGCTGTATCTGTAATCGCGGGCTCGATCGCCCCACACGCGGGTAGAGGTGAGGCGAGGCTGGGCTAAGTCAGGCCCGCCTCGCTCCAGGCTGGACACCTCCTGCGAGGTGTCCAGGAAGGAGTTCCCCGCGGGCCCTGTCCAACTGGCCGTGGACAACAAGGGATCCAAGGTCACCGAGGTCTACCTCCTCTTCCCCGACGACCGCATCGTCACCGAGCGGGAGAACATCGGCGCCGGGCACCGGGCGAACATCACCGCGGAGGTCGAGGCCGGCGACCACGAGATCGCCTGCAAGCCCGGGATGCGGGGCGACGGCATCCGGCAGAAGGTCAGGGCCACCGGTGGCAAGGCCGTCCGGCGCGACCCGAAACTGGACGCCGCGGTGGCCGCGTACCGCCAGTACACCCTGGAGCAGGCCGAGCAGACCCTGCCGAAGGCCGAGGTGTTCACCGACGCCGTCGCGGCGGGCGACCTGGAGCAAGGAGCTGCTCGACGAGGTCGCCACCGGCAAGGTCACCGGCGAGGAGGAGCGGCACAGCCACGCCGACCTGGTCGACTTCCAGGCCGACGTCGAGGGTGCGCACACGGCGTACACGCTGCTCAAGCCGGTGGCGTCCCGCAACGACCGGCGCTCATCATCGCGCGTGCGGACGCGGCGAGTAGAGTCCAACGCATCGGGACACCGGGAAACAGGGGGCAGCCCATGCTGATCGATTCCGCTTTGCCGCGGTGGGATTTCCGCGAGGTGCATACGCTGACCGTGGCCGCGCCGCCCGAAGTGGTATGGCAGGCGCTCCAGTCCCTGACGCCGCATGACATCCCGGTGGCACGTTTTCTCATGGCCATGCGCTCCTGGCCCATGCGCGCCCTGGGGCGCGCGAGCCTCGACTCAAAACGGCCCGAGACGCTGCTCGACTCCATGGCCGACAAGTTCGTTCCGCTCGGGGAAATCGCCGGTGCGGAAACGGTCTCGGGCGCGGCGGGCCAATGGTGGAAGCCCACCGCCCCGTTCGTACGGCTCGAAAGCCCGGAACAATTCCGTGAGTTCAGCAGCCCCGGGTATCTCAAAGCAGCGATCACCTTCCGCGCCGTCAGTCGCGGGCAGCACACGCTGCTGGGGACGGAAACCCGCGTCATCGCCCTGGACCGCAGGACCCGGAACCTGTTCCGGCCCTATTGGCATCTGCTGGTCCACCCCTTCGGCGGCGTGATCAGAAAGGCATGGCTCAGGGCCATCGCCGCGCGGGCCACGGCAATGATGCGCGAGGCGCCCGCCCAGCAGCGTCCGCCGCGCGACTGATCACCCTTATCCGTCAGGGGCGCCAATACAGCGCGGGGTCGGGGTGGTCGGTGAATCCCAGTGCGCGGTAAAGCGGTTCGCCGCCGGGTGAGGCGTACAGATCCACCCGGGAGACCTCGCGCTCCCGGAACCAGTCGAGCAGACTCTGCATGATCGCGCGGCTGTGACCGCGCCGCCGGTACGCCGGTTCGGTGACGACGCCGATCACATGCCCGACCCGCCCGTTGCGGTTGTGCGGCCCGGGGAACCACTGGTCGACGGTGCCGATGCCGCAGGCCGCGAGCCCGTTGTCACCGTCCACGACGAGAATCCGCGCCAAGTCCGCCGTCAGCTGCTCCTTCAGCGCCGTAGCCGCGGCAACCCGCCAATCATCCGCCTCAGAAGGCGGGTTGAAGAAATCCCCGCCGAGGGTCTCGAACAACAACGCCCGCAGGCGCACCAGCTCCGCGATGTCGTCCTCCGTCGCCTGCCGTACCTGCGCCTCGTGCCCAGCACTCTGCTTCATGGTCATGCCGACCAAACTGCTGTAATAGCCTTATGCAGCTCAACCCTTACGGCGCAGATGCGGTGAACCTCGCAGCGGACCTGGCCAATCGCCGCCCGGCCGGCGCCGAAGAGCTGGCGGACCGCTGCCGCGCCGCCGGGCTGAGGCTGGAGCGCCCGGTCACACCGCAGGACCTGGACCACGCCCTGGCCGCATTGGACGCGTGGGAGCAGATCGTCGACGCCCCCGACGACCAGGAGCGCGCGGAGCTGCTCAACCGGATGCTGGCAACGGCCACCGCCCACCCCCGGCTGACGGACCACGCCGGCACCGGCTGGCACCTGCACTACCGCGAGGACCAACAGCCCCTCGGCGCCCTGCTGTTCGCGCTGATCTCCGTCGGCACCGCACTGCACCTGGCCGGCCGGGGCATGCACCGGCTCCGGCGCTGCGCCGTGGCCGAGTGCACCACGATCTTCGCCGACACCTCCCCCACCGGGCGCCAGCGCTACTGCTCCCCGCGCTGCGCCAACCGCGACGCGGTACGCCGGCACCGCGCGCGTACCACGCCGTGAGCCGCATGCGGACCCCTGGCTTCAGGCCCGGATCGCCCTCCCTTGCGGTAGAACGGAAGGGCCGGCGAACACAGGATCGGGGGATCGGCATGAAGTGGTTCAAGCGCCTCGGACTTGTCACGGCGGCCGCCGCACTCGGCGGCGGACTGGCCCTGACAGCGCCTTCGCAGGCCACCACGCCACAGCAGACGGCACTGACGGCCACCTCACCCGACGACTGCAACCGGCCCTACCGCGTGACACCCGCCTCGTGCGTCTGCTGCTGACCGCCTGATCAGCGCGCCCGCCCCCGCGGTTTCAGCGGCACCGGCGGGAGTTCGGGCGCGGGCAGCGGAGCGCCGTCGTAGCCCTTCACCTCACCGAAGCGGCTGCCGTGCATCCAGTCCGAACGCGCTTGTGCGATGTCCTCGTTGGACCGCCCGATGAAGTTCCACCACATGACGATCTTCTCCTCGAAGGGCTCACCGCCCAGGAGGAGCAGGCTGCTGAAGACGTCGGAGCGGATGGGGAGTTCGGTGCGGCCGCAGCCGAGGTAGAGCAGCGAGCCGGGGGCCAGGCGGACGCCGTCGATCTCGCTCTCGCCGGAGATGGTCAGGGCCGCGTACTCGAAGTCGGGGTCGACGGGCAGGCGCGTGTCCGTGCCGGGGGCCAGGGTGAGGTCGGCGCCGACGAGGGGGGTGTGGACGGTGCCGGGCGAGGCCGCGCCGTCCAGGTCGCCGAGGATGACGGTGGCGCTGAGGCCGCCGCCTCCCGTGATCACGGGGAGGTCGCTGTGGTGCTCGAACGTCGGCGCCATGGTGCGGCGTTCGTCGGGCAGGGCGACCCAGAGCTGGGCTCCGTGCAGGAGGCGGGCGTGCTCGCGCGGGGATTCCTCGCTGTGGGAGATGGCCCGCCCGGAGGTCATCAGGCCCAGTTCGCGGGGGCGTACGGTCTGCAGGGAGCCCAGGCTGTCGCGGTGCAGCACCTCGCCCTCGTGCAGCCAGCTGACGGTCTGCAGGCCCATGTGCGGGTGCGGCGGCACCTGCATCCCCGGCTCGTCGGCGATGTCGTCGGGGCCGTAGTGATCCACGAAGCACCACGCGCCGATCATGCGGCGGCCGAGGTTGGGCAGCAGCCGCCGCACCACCGTGCTCTCGCCGAGGGGCACCTGCTTGCCGGGCTGGAGTTCACGCACCGGCCCGGTGCGGCCGCCCCCTCCGCACGGGCTGGGTGCGGGACTGAGATCGAGGTTGCTCATGGCGTCACCCTATGCGCGGTCAGAGCCGGTCGGCCGGGGGCGCAAGCGTACGGAGAGACAGGTGACACAGCCCTCCAGCTTCTCGAACTCGCTGATGTCCACCGGCACCGGCTCGTATCCGAGACCGGCGAAGAGCTCGGCGCTCCGCGGCGCGGCGGCCGACATCAGCAGACGCCCGCCGCCGAGCAGCACCACATGGGATCCGGGCTCCTCCGGTACGGGCCGAAAGCGCGGGAAGGCGCCCCGGTCGTCGACGAGGGGCGGGTGGCCGATGACGGTGCCGTCGGGAAGGGCGGTGACCGCGGACTTGAGGTGGAGGACGGTGCGCACCGGTACGGGGGCGACGCGCGCGCCCAAGGGCTCGAAGGCAGCGCGGAGTTGGCGTATCCCCTCGGTGTCGGTGCGGCCGCCGTGACCGACGTAGACCGTGTCGCCGACCTTGAGGACATCGCCGCCGTCCAGCGTGCCGGGCCCGTGGACGCGGGCGACCGCGCAGCCCAGCGCCCTCGCGGTCCGCTCGACGGCCTCGGTCTCGGGCCTGCGGGAAGGCGCTCCGGAGCGAGTGATCAGGGCAGTGCCGCGGAAGACGACCAAGGCGTCCTCGATGAAGACGGCATCGGGGCAGTCGTCGGCGGGGTCGACCTCGACGGTCTGCCAGCCGTGCGCGTCCAGCGCCGCCACGTACGCCTCCCACTGACGCAGCGCCAGGTCACGGTCCACCGGCTGCCGGTCGATGTGCGTCACCAGCCCCTCGGCCAGACGCGGTCCTGGACGGCGGACGAGCGCCGTGCCGGGCCCTGGAACCTGCGGGTGCGCGCTAGGCATCGAGCGCCTTGACCAGGCAGAAGGGGTGACCTGCAGGATCTGCGTACACCCGGAAACCGCGAGGTCCCGACTCGTTGGCGGCATCCAGGAGTTCGGCGCCCTCGGCCAGTACCTGTTCGTGGGCGCTCGCCAGGTCCGTCACTTCCAGGTCGAGGTGGAACTGCTGGGGGCGCTCGGGGTCGGGCCAGCGGGGCGGGCGGTGGTCGGCGACGCGCTGGAAGGCGAGCACCGCGCCGTCGTCGAGGTGCAGGGTGACCCAGGCGTCGTCGACGGTCCAGCGCGGGTCGGGGCGGTTGACCTCGCCGCCGAGCAGGGCGGCGTAGAAGTGGACGAGCCGGTGGGGGTCCGGGCAGTCCAGGGCGATGCATTCGAGGCGGGCGATCATCCGGGGAGTCCCTTCCTGGCGGGCGGCGAAAGGAGCGGTGCGCTCACCGCTGCTCGCCGTACGTGGCGCGCAGGGCTTCCTGTACGGCGGCGAGGGCGGCACCGCGGTCCAGGCCGAGGCGGTGGACGCGCTGGGCGTAGGACTGGGCCGCCTGGGCCGCCTCGCGGTCGGCGGCCTCGCCCGCGGCCGCGATGAAGGTGCCGTTGCGGCCGCGGGTCTCGATGACGCCGTCCGACTCCAGTGCGCGGTAGGCCTTGGCCACGGTGTTGACCGCCAGGCCGAGTTCCTCCGCCAGGCCACGTACGGTCGGCAGTTTGAAGCCGACCGGCAGCGCTCCCTTGCGCGCCTGCTCGGCGATCCGGGCGCGTACCTGCTCGAAGGGCGCGTCCGGGGACTGGGCGTCGACGCTGATCCGCAAGGGCTGCTGGGGGTTGTTCTGGGGCGGCGGGGTCATGGTGGCGCTCCTGGTGCTCGTGTTGCTCATGGGTGCTGGAGTGGCCGGTCGCGGACCGGCTCGCCGTATCTGCTCCGTACGGACTTTGTCGCACCCATTGTGCGGCAGGGGCACCTGCCGCGCCCGCAACGGCGGCGGCGAGCAGGACACGGGCCCCGGGCGGCGGTCCCTCCACCGCGCCCGGAGCCCATGGCCTTCCCCTCGGAGGCTTTCGCCCGCCGCCGGGCCCGCTCAGACCTCCAGCGTGACCCCGTAGCGCCGCAGCCACGCGTCCATCCCGAGGACCAGTTCAGCGCCGGGACGGATGTCCGTCCGGCCGCTGCCCGTGGTCGCCTGCGCCATCGCCTCGCTGTCCAGCAGCGGCTGTACGGGCGAGTCGCTGTCGGCGGCCACCCGCTTCAGCTCGCTGCGCAGCGCCTCGGCGTAGCGCGGGTCCTGGGTGCTGGGGTAGGGGCTCTTGACCCGGTCGGCGACCAGGTCCGGCAGTACGTCGCGGACCGCGGCCCGCAGCAGCGACTTCTCGCGCCCGTCGAACGTCTTCATCGACCAGGGGGTGTTGAAGACGTACTCGACCAGGCGGTGGTCGCAGAACGGCACCCGCACCTCCAGGCCGACGGCCATGCTGGCCCGGTCCTTGCGGTCCAGCAGGACCTGCAGGAAGCGGGTCAGGTGCAGATAGCTGACCTCGCGCATGCGGCGCTGCAGGCCCTTGTCGCTGTCCAGGTAGGGGACTTCGGCCAGCGCCTCGCGGTAGCGCGCGTCCTCGTAGCCCGCCAGGTCGAGCTTGCCGAGCAGGCCGGCGTCCAGGAGCCCCTCGCGCGCGCCGTCGCCGCCGGAGAAACGGCTCTGCACATTGGCCGCGGTCCACGGGAAGGTGTCGGCGTGCACGGCCGCGGGGTCGTGGAACCAGCGGTAGCCGCCGAAGATCTCGTCCGCCGACTCGCCGGAGAGCGCGACGGTCGAATGCTCGCGGATCGCCTTGAAGAGGAGGTAGAGGGAGGTGTCGCCGTCGCCGAAGCCGTTGGGCATGTCGCGGGCCGCCAGTACGGCGGCCCGGTGGCCGAGGTCCATGAGGTCGGCGGTGTCCAGGGTGATGTCCTGGTGGGCCGAGCCGGCGTGTTCGGCCAGGGCGTGCGCGTACGGCCCGTCGGGCGTGCCGCGCAGGTCGTCGGCCTTGAAGTTGTCGGTGTAGCCGGTGAAGTCGACGGCGAAGGAGCGCACCGGGCCGTTGCCGCCCGCCTTGAGCGCGCGGGCGGCCAGCGCCGTGATGGCCGAGGAGTCCAGGCCGCCGGAGAGCAGCGTGCACAGCGGGACGTCGGCGATGAGCTGGCGGGCCACGATGTCGTCGAGCAGGCCGCGGATGTGCCCCACGGTCGTGTCGAGGTCGTCGGTGTGCTCGCGGGCCTCAAGGGCCCAGTAGGTGTGGTCGGTCAGGCCGCGCCGGTCGACGCGGACGGCGTGACCGGGCCGCACCTCGCGCATGCCCTTGTAGATGGCGTGGCCGGGCGTCTTGGTGAAGGTGATCAGCTCGGCCAGACCCTCGGCGTCGACGGTGGGCCGCACCGAGGGGTGGGCGAGGATCGCCTTCGGCTCGGAGCCGAAGAGCACGCCGTCGGGGGTCGGGTAGTAGTAGAGCGGCTTGATGCCCATGCGGTCGCGGACCAGCAGGAGCCGCTCCTCGCGCGGGTCCCACAGCGCGAAGGCGTACATGCCGTTCAGGCGCTGGGTGAAGGACTCGCCCCACTGGAGGTAGGCGTGCAGCACCACTTCGGTGTCGCTGCTCGTACGGAAGGAGTGCCCCAGCGACTCCAACTCCACCCGCAGTTCGCGGTAGTTGTAGACCTCACCGCTGTAGGTGGTCACCAGCAGGGTCCGGCCGTCGCGCTCGACGGACATGGGCTGCTTGCCGCCCTCGATGTCGATGACGGCCAGACGCCGGTGCCCGAAGGCGGCGTGGGTGTCCAGCCATATGCCGGCCGCGTCCGGGCCACGGCAGGCCATGGTCTCGGTCATCGCCGCGAGCGTTCCGCGCTCGGTGGTGAGGTCCTGGTCGTAGGAGATCCATCCGGCAATTCCGCACATGGTCGCGGCTCCTCCTTCGCTCGACTGCGGATCTCCGCGCATCTCGACGGTGACCCGCGGCGATCACCGTACGCCCGGATACTTGCAGATGCCACCTAATCTTTTGGCGACCGTCCGTAATAAGCCACTTGCGGTGCGCTCAACTCGGCGGCGGACGGGCCGGGTGGCGCGGGCGGTTTATTAGGAGGCGGCGCCGGATCCACGGGCGTAGCGTCCGCGCCCATGACGCTGAAAGTTCGCGCATATCGCCCTTCCGATGCCCTGGCCGTCAGCGAGGTACGACGGGCCGCGGCGCCGCACTTGATCTCCACTCCGCAAGGGGTCGCCTGGTCGGTGACCTCGGCTGCGGCCGCGCAGCGCTTCGCCCTGTTCGTCGCCGTACTCGACGGCCGGATCGTCGGCGCCGCCCAGGCCGGCCTCGCGCACGACAGCAGCACCCCGGGGCAGGCCTTCGCCCATCTCCACGTCCATCCCGGGCACCGCGAAAGGGGCGCGGGGCGGGCCCTGTTGGCGGCGGCCGAAATTCATCTGGCCGACGCCGGTGCCACGCACGTCTACTCGTGGGTACACGACGCCCCCGCCGCCCGGGACTTCGCCACACACCACGGCTACCGGCCCACCCGCCCGGCTCATTTCCTCCGCCTCGACCTGACCGCGGCCGCGCTGCCGCCGCGTCCCGAACGCCTCCCGCGCGGCGTCGAACTGCGCACCGGCGCGGACTTCGACGCCGAACCACAGGCCCTGTACGCGGCCGATGCCGAGGTGGTGCGGGACGAGCCGGGCGATATCGCCGCCGACGCCATGACGTACGAGGACTGGCTCGCCCATACCTGGGAGCACCCGGACATGGACCTCGATCTGACATCGGTGGTCACGGTCGATGGCCGGATCGCGGCCTTCAGCCTCGCCAAGACGGACGGCCGGGGCCGCTACACCTCGGCGATGACGGGCACCCTGCGCGCTTTCCGGGGGCGGGGCCTGGCCAAACTCGCCAAGGCCGATTCCCTGCACCGCGCCCGCGAGTCCGGCTGCACGCAGGCCTTCACGGGCAACGACGCGGCCAACGCCCCCATGCTCGCCATCAACGAGCAGTTCGGCTACCGGCCTTTCGCCCGGCAGTGGCGGTACGTACGCGAGGTCACGGCGGGCGGCAGCAAAACCTGATCGCGCACGCCGGACACGCTCCTCCAGGGGCGCGGCGCGACCAGCCCCCACCGGCCCGCGCCTTCAGGACGGCGCTTCCAGGGATGCGGGTCTCTAGGGCCTGTCGTCGAAGTCCCATCTGCCAGGCGTCGCCTGGCACGGCACCTCTCCCCCACGCCTGAACGGCGCGGGGGAACCCCTCCGTTGTCGGGCTCACCCCGGTACACCCAGTACCGGGGCGACCCTCCGCCTTGCGATGCGGGCGAACGACGGGACTTTGACGACAGGCCCTAGCTAAGCGCGCCGCCGCGCCGCCGCAGTCGCTTGAGCCACGGCCAGCCGAGCAGCAGCAGGATGACGGCGTAAACCGTCACCGCAAAGGGCGTGTTGACCAGGCCCAGCAGACTGCCGTCACTGATCTGCAGCGCACGGCGCAGCTGCTGCTCCGCCGCCGGGCCCAGGATGACGCCGATCACGGCGGGCAGCACGGGCAGTCCATAGCGCCGCATCCCGAGCCCGATCAGCCCTATGACGAGCAGGATCACCAGGTCCAGTGCCTCGCCGCCCACCGCGTACGCGCCGACCGCGGCGAAGAAGAGGATGCCCGCGTAGAGGTACGGGCGCGGGATGCGCAGCAGCTTGGCCCAGACCGGCGCCAGCGGCAGGTTGAGGACGAGCAGCAGCACCATGCCGATGAACAGGGAGGCGATCAGGCCCCAGACCAGCTCCGGTTCGCGCTCGAAGAGCAGCGGGCCCGGCTGGATGCCGTACTGCTGGAACGCCGCCAGCATGACGGCGGCGACCGCGGTGGTGGGCAGCCCCAGCGTCAGCATGGAGACCAGCGTGCCGGCCGCCGAGGCGGAGGCGGCCGACTCCGGTCCGGCCACGCCTTCGATGGCTCCGCGCCCGAACTCCTGGCGGTTCTTGGCGAGTTTCTTCTCCATGACGTACGAGAGGAAGGTCGGTATCTCCGCCCCGCCGGCCGGTATCGCGCCGAAGGGAAAGCCGATGAGCGGGCCGCGCAGCCACGGCTTCCAGGTGCGGCGCAGTTCGGTCCTGCCGAGCCAGGGGCGGCCGACCGGCAGGGACCGGCCTGTCGTACGCCGCAGATGCGCGGCCACCCACAGCGCCTCGCCGATGGCGAAGAGCCCGACGGCGACGATCACCACATCGATGCCGTCGGCCAGTTGGAGGGAGCCGAAGGTCAGCCGCTGCTGGCCGGTGATGCGGTCCAGGCCGACCAGGCCGATGGTCAGGCCGATCAGCAGCGAGGCCAGGCCGCGGACGCGGGAGCTGCCCAGGACCGAGGTCACGGCGATGAACGCCAGGACCATGATGGCGAAGTAGTCGGGCGCGCCGATGTCCACGGCCAGGGAGGCGACGGCCGGGGCCAGGGCGACCAGCAGGATCGTGCCGATCATGCCGCCGGCGAAGTGGCCGATGGCCGCGGCCGCCAGGGCCTGCGCGCCGCGCCCGGCCCGGGCCATCGGATGGCCCTCGATGGCGGCGACCACGGCCGCGCTCTCGCCGGGGGTGTTGAGCAGGATGGAGGTGGTGGATCCGCCGAACATGCCGCCGTAGTAGATCCCGGCGAACATGATGAACGCGCCGGTGGGCTGGAGCCCGTACGTCACCGGCAGCAGCAGCGCCACGGCCATGGCGGGCCCGATGCCCGGCAGTACGCCGATGGCGGTGCCCAGCAGCACTCCGAGGGCGGCCCACAGGAGATTGAGCGGGGTCAGGGCCGTACCGAAGCCGTCCAGGAGCGAGGAGAGCGAGTCCAGGGCGAGGAGGTTCGGCGCGAGGGCGTCCGGAGTGAGGGGGTGCGGGGCGAGGGCGCTCAGGGCGTCCGGGGTGAGGACGTTCAGGGTGTCCAGGGCGAGACCGGTCATCGCTCAGAGCACCCCCATCAGCGGGCCGCCGGGCAGCGGGACGCCCAGCAGGTGGTTGAAGACGAGGAAGGTGGCCAGGGAGAGGGCTGCGGCGATCAGTGGGTCGCGGGTGAGGTTGCGGCTGCCCAGGGCGTAGGCACAGCCCCAGAAGAGAAGGGCGCCGGAGAGGGGGAAGCCGAGCGGGCCGATGAGGGCGGCGTTGGCCAGGAACACCCCGACCAGGAGGGCGACGGTGCGCCAGTCGCCGCGCTCGGCCAGGTCGATGTCCTCGCCGCCCTCGGCCTGGCCGCGGCCACCGCGCAGCACGTCCACGGCCAGCGCCGCCGCCACGATCAGCAGGAGTACGCCGACGACGAGGGGGACGGTGGTGGGCCCGACCGGGCCGCGCTGGGCGAAGTCGGTGTTCATGGTGAGGGCATCGGTCAGGACGAGCACCCCCAGCAGGAGCAGGAGCGCGCTCACGCCCAGCTCCGAGCGTCCGCGCAGCCATGCCCGCTGGCCCCGGCCGCGGGCGGGACCGGTGGGAGGGGAAGGGCGGGCGCCGGGGGTGCCGGAGGCGTCGGTGGTCACAGGCCCAGCTCCTTCAGTACGGTCTCCACGCGCCGGTCCTGGGCGTCCAGGAAGCGGCCGAAGCTCTCGCCGGTGGTGAACGCGTCGGTCCAGCCGTTGCGCCGCAGCGCCTCGCGCCACTGCTCGGAGCGGTGCAGCTCGGTGAACAGGCCTGTCAGCCGGTCCCGTTCGACGTCCGAGAGACCGGGCGGGGCGACGATGCCGCGCCAGTTGGTGAACTCCACGTCCACACCGGCCTCCTTGAGCGTCGGCGCGGCCAGACCCGGTACGCGCTGCGGTCCGGTCACGGCCAGCAGCCGCAGCTCGCCTGATCTGATCTGGTCGAGGTACTCGCTCACGCCGGAGACGCCGAAGGCGAGCTTGCCGCCGAGTACGGAGGCCAGCAACTCGCCGCCGCCGTCGAAGGGGATGTAGTTGACGCTCCGGGGAGTGATGCCGGCGGCCCTGGCCATCAGCATCGGCGCCAGGTGGTCGGGGCCGCCGGGCGCGGAGCCGCCGCCCACCGGCATCTTGGCGGGGTTGCTGCGCCAGTCGGCGAGCAGCTGCCGGAAGCTCTTGTACGGGGAGTCCTTGGCGACGACGACGATGCCCGGTTCCTCGGTGAGCCGGGCGATCGGCGTGGTGTCGGACAAGCGGGAGGGGGCGTGGTTGGTGTGCACGGCGCCGACGACACCGAGGCCCATGGACATGGCGAGCTTGCCGTTGCCGCGCTCGTTGACCAGACGGCTCAGGCCTACGGTGCCGCCGGCGCCGGGGAGGTTGAACACCTCGATGTTGTGGTGGAGTCCGGCGTCCTCGGCGCTCTTGGCCGCCGTACGGGCGGTGATGTCATAGCCACCGCCGGGGGTGTTGGGCACCATGAATCTCAGGCCGGGGATCCGGGTGCCCCCGCCGGACCCGCTGCCGGAGGTGAGCAGCGGCGGAACCAGGAGAAGGACCAGCGCCGCCCCGAACAGCGCGAGGGCCATGCGCACGCCGGCCGATGAACGCACAGATGACACCGCTGACACCGCCTTTCCGTCGGTGGCTTGGGAGTTGAGCCCAGGGCGCGGCCGCGTACGAGGCGCGGTGGCCCACATGCTGCCGAGGGGTTAACGCCGTGTCTCCCTTCCGGTAGTAAGGGTCCTTGTGAACGTTGTGGTCACGGAGGGACTCGCCGGATGACCAAAGTCCTGGTCGTCGACGACGACTTCATGGTCGCCAGGGTGCACAGCCGCTATGTGGCGGCCATGGAGGGATTCACCGTCGCGGGCGTCGCCCACAGCGGCGCCGCGGCGCTGCGCGCCGCGGAACGCCTCCGCCCCGACGTCGTCCTCCTGGATGTGTATCTGCCCGACCTCGACGGCATCTCCGTGCTGCGCGAACTGCGCGCCCGCGACGAACGGCACCACATCGACGCCCTCGTGATCACCGCCGCCCGCGACGCGCACATCATCCGGGCCGCGCTGCGTGCCGGAGCCCTGCACTACCTCATCAAGCCCTTCCACCACACCTCTCTCCAGGAGCAGTTGCGGCATGTGGCTTCGCTGCGTTCCCGCCTGGACCGCTTGGGCGAGGAGGCCAGCCAGGAGGACGTGGACCATATCTTCGGCACCCGCCCGCCCGGTTCCCGCGGCCTGCCCAAGGGGCTCGCGCCCCACACCGCCGAACTGATCGAGCGGACCCTTCGCGCACACACCGGCGGCCTCTCGGCGTCCGAGTGCGCCGCCGCGGGCTCCCTCTCCCGGGTGAGCGCACGCCGCTACCTCGAGTACTTCACCCTCACCGGCCGCGCCGAGGTCACCCTGCGCTACGGCACCACAGGCCGCCCCGAACGCCGCTACCGCTGGATAGCCTGACCCCCACCGGCCTCCATCTCCGCACACCGCGGCACCCCCTCCTCCCGTGGCAGCCGTGTGGCACACCCGCGCAAGCTGATGGCGTGGTACGAGCCGCACAGCGCGCAGGTGCGGTCGATGACGATCTCCCCTCCCGGTCCCGCACGGTCAGTCCGGGTTCTCGGCCGAGCTCGTAGCCGCCCCAGTGACGCACGGCCTCGGCCAGGACGCCCATCAGGCGTGCGCCGGCCTCCTCCAGCGGTCCGAGCGCTGGGCCGCCGGACTCGGCCGCGGTCACAGTAGGTAGCCTCGCAGGCCCTTCGTGCGGGAGGGGTGGCGCAGCTTGCTCATGGCCTTGGCCTCGATCTGGCGGATGCGCTCGCGCGTGACCCCGTAGATCGCGCCTATTTCCGCGAGCGTCTTGGGGTCCTCTCCCGTCAGGCCGTAGCGCAGGGTGATCACTCCGGCCTCGCGGTCGGTGAAGGCGGCGAGGATTTCGCGCAGTTGCACCCGGAGGAGCTCCCGGCTCGCCAGGTCCTCCGGCGCTTGCGCTGTGGTGTCCTCGATGACATCGCCCAGTTCGGCGTCGCCGTCCTCGCCGAGCGGGGTGTGCAAGGAGAGCGGCTCGCGGTCGTACCCCATCGCCGCCGCGACCTTCTCCGGTGTCATGTCGAGCCTCGCCGCCAGCTCCGCGACACTCGCCTCGCGGCCCAACTCCTCGCGCAGGTCCCGGCGCAGGCGCCAGATCTTGTTGATCACCTCGACCATATGGACGGGGACCCGGATCGTGCGGGCCTGGTCGGCCAGCGCCCGGCCGATGGCCTGCTTGATCCACCACGTCGCGTACGTCGAGAGCTTGAAGCCCTTGGTGTGGTCGAACTTCTCTATGGCCCGCATCAGGCCGAGATTGCCCTCCTGGATGAGGTCGAGGAAGAGCACCCCGCGCCCCGTGTACCGCTTGGCGATGGAGACGACCAGGCGGAGGTTGGCCTCCATCATGTGCTGGTGCGCGCGCCGCCCTTCGGCCACGGCTCCCTCCAACTCGGCGCACAGGCCCACCGGAAGGCTCTGCCGCTCCGCGTCCAGCCGCTCCTGGGCGAGGCGGCCGGCCGCGATCCGGCGAGCCAGCTCGACCTCCTGCTCCGCGGTGAGCAACTGGATCGCACCGATCCGCTTGAGGTAGTCCCGCACCTGATCGGCGGACTGGGTCATGACTGCTGCAGACAAGACGAACACCTCTCCATCGGCCACCCGACCCCAGCTGATTGGGATCGACCTAACTTTATGCCCGACCCAATCTCTAGGTCAAGCATAAATTTATGTCGAACCCATGCGATGATGGAGGCGAAGCGAACAGTGCGGGAGATGGAGGAGACGATGGAGAAGGGGACAGCGCCGTGGCGCGGAGCGGGGAGGGCCGCGCGGTGAGCGGGAAGGCCGCGGGCACGAGCCTGCGCGAGCAGAAGAAGCAGCAGACCCGGCAGGCGATCTCGGACAGCGCGACTCAGTTGTTCATGGAGCGCGGCTTCGACAAGGTCACGATCTCCGACGTCGCCGCGGCCGCGGGCGTGGCCAAGATGACCGTCACCAACTACTTCGCACGCAAGGAAGATCTCGTACTGGACCTGCACGACGCGTTCGTCGCCGGTCCGGCCCGTACGGTCGCCGCCCGGGAGGAGGGCGCGTCGGCCCTGGAGGCACTGTGTGCCTCCTATCTCGCGGCGGTGGAGCGCAAGGACCCGGTGATCGGCTTCTCCGGCGAACCGTTCGCCCGCATGATCGTGGAGAGCCCGGTCCTGATGGCCCGGCTGCGCGAGTTCCACGAGCAGCGCGAGGAGGCGCTGGCCGACGCCCTGGCGCAGGAGACGGGCGCCGAGCCCACCGATATAACGCCCCGCGCGGCCGCGGCCCAGCTCGGCGCCGCACACCGCGTCCTGTTCAACGACCTCCTGCAGCGCACCCTGACCGGAGCGGACAACGACGAGATCGCCGCCGCCCACGCCGAGTCCGCACAGCTCACCTTCGAACTGCTCCGCCCGGCCCTGGGCACATACGCGGTGCGCGAGAGCGAGGGCGAGGGCGAGGACAAGAGACAGAGCGAGGGCGGGGGTGGCGGCCGCACCCCGTGACGGGGGTTTCCTTTCTTCACGCTCAGCGTGACCTTAAGGGCGTCATAAGGATCTCCACGAGCGGCCGCTCGGCCTCAAATCCGCTGCTCAGCGGGGCTAACGTGCTGGTCGCCGGGCCGGGTTGCACCGGGCGGGCCGCGCGTCGTCGGTGTCGCTGCTCATCGGGGGGGGCGGCACGGACGCGTACGGCCCGCGGACGGATCTCCTCCCTCCGTCCCCCCTTGTTGTGCCTTGATCGACACGTAGAAGGAGACCCCCACGATGACCGCTCGCCGTAAGGCCGCCGGGATCGTCAGCCTCGGCTTCGCCCCGCTCGCGCTCACCGTTGTGAGCGCGGGACCGGCCGCCGCGCACGGCTCGATGACCGACCCCGTGAGCCGGATCTCCGCCTGCTTCGCGGAGGGGCCGGAGAGCCCCAAGTCCGCGGCGTGCAAGGCGATGGTCGCGGCCGGCGGCACCCAGGCGCTCTACGACTGGAACGGCGTCCGCGACGGCAACGCGGGCGGACAGTCCAAGGCGCGCATCCCGGACGGCAAGCTGTGCAGCGCCAACAGCGCCCAGTACAAGGGCCTCGACCTGCCGCGGGCCGACTGGCCTGCCAGCAAGCTCCGGGCGGGCAACCACACCTTCCGCTACAAGGCCACCGCCCCGCACAAGGGCTCGTTCGAGCTCTACATCACCAAGGACGGCTACGATCCCACCAAGCCGCTGAAGTGGTCGGACCTGGAGGCGAAGCCGTTCGCGAAGGTCACCAACCCGACGCTGGCCAACGGCGATTACGTCTTCAGCGGGAAGGTGCCCGTCAAGTCGGGCCGCCATCTCGTCTACAGCATCTGGCAGCGCTCGGACAGCCCGGAGGCGTTCTACACCTGCTCCGACGTCGTCTTCGGGAAGGGCACCGGCGGCGCGGGCAGCGGGTCCTCCGCCGCCTCGGCGCCCGGTGCGTCCGTACCCAGCGACCGGCAGATCGCCGACAGCGCCGGCAAGTCGTCGATGGACCACACGCACCACGGGGGTACGGGGACAGGGACAGGGACGGACTCGGGCGCCCGCGCAGGCGCCCACACCGACACTGACGAAGGCGCCCACCCGGCACCGGAGGCCAAGGCCCCGGCCGCCAACGCGCCGAAGCCGAACGGCGGCGCCGCCGAGCCGGTTCCCGGCACCCGCCTCGCCGAGACCGGCGGGGACGGCTCGACGGCCCCGATAGCCATAGGCGGCGCGGCCGTCCTGGCGGTGGGCACGGCGGCGCTGGTCGTCGCCGGCCGCCGCAAGGCCGCCCGCCACCGCGGCTGACCCGGCGGAGGTGAGCGGCTGAGCAGCCACCGTCCCCGGTCGCCGACGGATGGGCGATCGGGGCGGCGGCACCACTCACCGCGCCGGGCGGTCGCGGCGGCGAGGCGTCACGGCGCCGCGGGCGACAGCGGCTCCACGATGTCGTTGGCGACGTGCTCGTAGATCACCGAGCTGCGGAAGTCGACGACCTCGCGCCGCTTGGAGAACTGGTCCATCAGCAGACCGTGGAGGTGATCGACGTCCGGGACCGCGACATGGACGAGGAAGTCGTCGCCGCCGGTGACGACATAGATGTTGAGCACCTCGGGCAGGGTCGTCAAGAACGCCTTGAACCGCTCGATGACCTCGCGGTTCAGCGGCCTGATCCGGACGTTGAGCAGCGCCTGGACCGGGCGGTTGAGGGCGTGCAGGTCCACGGTCGCGCGATAGCCGGTGATCACTCCGCGGGCGCGCAGCGCGCGGACCCGCTCCAGGCACGTCGAGGGGGCGATCCGCAGGGTGCGGGCCAGTTCGCGGTTGGTCTGCCGTGCATCGCGCTGCAGTTCCCGGACTATCGCCGAATCAATGTCGTCCATGGCACCCCATGGTGCCGCACCGGCCGAATATTGTTCGGGCCAGCCCCTGTTTGATCATTCTTGGGACTAGTTTCTGCGTCCGTGACCGTACAGGAGACTTCCCTTCCCACTTCCGCACGACCGGATGTACGGCGGCTGGGCATCGGCAGCGGCACCGCTCTGTGTGCCGGTGCCGTTCTCGGCCCCGGCGTTCTGGCCCTCCCCTCCCTGGCCGCCCCCCCCCCCGGGCCCGCCTCGATCCTCGCGTGGGTCGTCCTGCTCGCGATGTGCGTGCCGGTGGCCGCGTCCTTCGCCGCGCTCGGCGCGCGCTTTCCCGACGGCGGCGGCGTGGCCACGTACGTCCACCGGGCGCTGGGCCCGCGGGCGGCGGCCGTGGTGGGCTGGTGGTTCTACGGCGCGGTGCCGATCGGTGTCGTCTCGGCGGCGTGGATCGGCGGACAGTACGTCGCCGACGCGCTCGGCTGGGGCGAGAGCGGCGCCGCGCTGGTCGGCGTGGCCGTGCTGGCCGTCTCCTTCGTCTCCAACTCCATCGGCCTGCGGCTGTCCGGGCGGCTGCAGTTGCTGCTCGGCGCGCTGCTGGCGGCCGTACTACTGATCGCCGTGCTCGCCGCCGCGCCGCACATGAGCGCCGCGCACTTCACCCCCTTCATGCCACACGGCTGGGCCTCGGTCGGCTCGGCGGCCTCCGTGCTCTTCTTCGCCTTCGCGGGGTGGGAGGCCGCCAGCCATCTGTCCGGCGAGTTCGCCGATCCGCGACGGGATCTGCCCCGGGTGACGACGTACACCCTGGTCACGATCACCGTGCTCTATCTGGGGCTGGCCGTGACCACGATCGGCGCGCTCGGTCCCGCGGCCGCAGATACCGACACCCCGCTGACGGCGCTGCTCGCGCAGAGCGCCGGTTCCGCGGCCCGGCCCGTGGCCGCCGCGGCGGCCCTCTTCCTGACGTACGGCGCCGTCAACTCCTATCTGGCGGGCGCCTCCCGGCTGGGCGCGGCCCTGGGCCGGGACGGCGCAGCGCCCCGCTGGATGGCCAAGGGCGGCGCACCCGGCGAGGTGCCGCGCCGCTCCCTGGCGGTGCTGGGCGGCGCCGCCGCGCTGCTGGCCGCGGCGGCCTCCTTCGGCGGCGCGGACCTGGACCGCCTGATGCGCGCCACGGCCACCTGCCTGGCCGCGGTCACCCTCGCCGGCCTCCTCGCCGCACTCGTCCTGCTCCCCCGCCGCACCCCCCTGTGGTACGGCGTCCTCGCAAGCTCCTTCCTGACAGCGGTAGTTCTCGCCTTCTCCGGCCTGCTGCTCCTGATCCCCCTCGCCCTGGCCATCGCGTCCTTCTGCTTCCTGACACTGCGCAGAACGCGCGGCTCCGGCCGCGACGCGTCGCCGGAGCGCGAGGCGGCGGTCCGATAGCCCGGCGCCCTCGGCCGGTAATCGAAAGGCCACCGGTCCGGGATCACCGACCGCTCGCGAAGCCCGCCACCCGGCCCAGGGCAGCGGGCTTCGCTCCGTACAGTCCGATGTCGCCGCCCGGATCCTCCGGCATCGGCCCAGCGGTCCGGCTCCGCCGCCCGGACACTCCGAGATCAGCCCAGCAGCCGGGCCTCACCGACCGGCCGCAGGACACCAACCCTGAGACCCGGGTTCGCCAACCGGCCACAAGACACCAACCCTGAGACCCGGGTTCACCAACCGGCCACAAGACACCAACCCTGAAGCCCAGGATCACCAACCGGCCACAAGACACCAACCCTGAAGCCCA